>JAGOVZ010000006.1 GCA_018060485.1 Ottowia sp.
TCTTCATGGTTCTCCTCATGGGGAAAAAAGCCGCAGCCGGGCTGCGATAAATCGGACGCTTCAAGTGACCACCACCAAAAACGTTGGATTGATTGTGCCACACGTCTTTGTGCATTCTTAACAGAACGACAGCCGCGCGCGTCAGACAGGGCCTCAATTCCGGCCGAATGTTGCGACGAAGCGACACCATAAACCGCCTAAAATCAGCCGCTTTCGTCTGCCCGAGCCGACCGCCTATATATATGACTTCATTCGCCAAAGAGACGCTCCCCATCAGTCTAGAAGAGGAGATGCGGCGAAGCTACCTGGATTACGCCATGAGCGTGATCGTGGGTCGTGCGCTTCCTGATGCGCGCGATGGCCTCAAGCCGGTGCACCGCCGCGTGTTGTTCTCGATGCATGAGGCCAACAACGTCTGGAACCGGCCGTATGTCAAGTGCGCGCGCGTGGTGGGCGACGTGCTGGGCCGTTTTCACCCGCACGGCGACTTGGCCACCTACGAAGCCCTGGTACGCATGGCACAGGACTTCTCGATGCGCTACCCGCTCATCGACGGCCAGGGCAACTTCGGCTCGGTCGATGGCGACAGCGCCGCCGCCTACCGCTACACCGAGTGCCGACTGGAGAAGATTTCCAGCGAGATCCTGGCCGATATCGACAAGCAGACCGTCGATATGGTGCCCAACTACGACGGCAAGGAACTGGAACCGACCGTTCTGCCGACGCGCCTGCCCAATCTGCTGATCAACGGTTCGGGCGGCATTGCCGTCGGCATGGCGACCAACATTCCGCCGCACAACCTGAACGAGGTGGTGGACGCCTGCCTGCACCTGCTGCGGCAGCCCGACGCGACGATCGACGAACTGATGGAAATCGTGCCTGCGCCCGACTTTCCCACCGGCGGCATCATCTACGGCGTGCAGGGGGTCAAAGACGGCTACCGCACCGGGCGCGGACGCGTGGTGATGCGTGCCAAGGTGCACTTCGAAGACATCGACAAGGGCCAGCGCCAAGCGATCATCGTTGACGAGATTCCTTACCAGGTCAACAAGAAGACGCTGCAAGAGCGCATGGCCGAGCTGGTGCACGAGAAAAAGCTCGAAGGCATCAGCCACATCCAGGACGAGTCCGACAAGTCCGGCATGCGCCTGGTCATCGAACTCAAGCGCGGCGAAGTGCCCGAGGTGGTGCTGAACAACCTGTACAAGCAGACGCAGTTGCAGGACACCTTCGGCGTCAACATGGTGGCGCTGATCGACGGCCAGCCCAAGCTGTGCAATCTGCGCGAGCTGATTCAGGTCTTTCTGCAGCACCGCCGCGAAGTGGTCACGCGCCGCACCGTGTACGACCTGCGCAAGGCACGCGAGCGCGGCCACGTGCTGGAAGGCCTGGCGGTGGCGCTTGCCAACATCGACGAGTTCATCCGCATCATCCGCGAGTCGCCCACGCCCCCGGTCGCCAAGACCGAGCTGATGGCGCGCAGTTGGGACAGCGCGCTGGTGCGCGAGATGCTCACCCGCACGCGCGAGGACGGCGTCACCATCAGCGCCGACGACTACCGGCCCGAAGACCTGGACCGCAACTACGGCCTGCAGCCCGATGGCCTGTACCGCCTCTCCGACACGCAGGCGCAAGAAATCTTGCAGATGCGCCTGCAGCGCCTGACCGGCCTGGAGCAGGACAAGATCGTTGCCGAATACAAGGAAGTCATGGCCGAGATCGAGGATCTGCTCGACATCCTGGCCAAGCCGTCGCGCGTGTCGACCATCATCAGCGACGAGCTGACGGCCCTCAAGGCCGAGTTCGGCCAGACCAAGCAAGGCGCGCGCCGCTCCATCATCGAGCACAACGCGCAAGACCTGGCCACCGAAGACCTCATCACACCCACCGACATGGTGGTCACGCTCAGTCACACCGGCTACATCAAGGCGCAGCCTTTGAGCGAATACCGTTCGCAAAAGCGCGGTGGTCGCGGCAAGCAGGCCACGGCCACGAAAGAAGACGACTGGATCGACCAGCTCTTCATCGCCAACACGCACGACTACATCCTGTGCTTTTCCAACCGCGGGCGGCTGTACTGGCTCAAGGTGTGGGAAGTGCCCTCGGGCTCGCGCGGCTCGCGCGGGCGGCCGATCGTCAACATGTTCCCGCTGCAAGAAGGCGAGAAGATCAACGTTATCCTCCCGCTGACGGGCGACAACCGCAGCTTCCCGGCCGATCACTACATCTTCATGGCCACCGCCGGCGGCACGGTCAAGAAAACGGCGCTGGACGAGTTCAGCAACCCGCGCAAGATCGGCATCATCGCCATCAAACTCGACGAGGGCGATCAACTGATTGGCGCCGCCGTCACCGATGGCCAGCACGACGTGATGCTGTTCTCCGACGGTGGCAAGGCGGTGCGCTTTGACGAGAACGACGTGCGCGCGCTCGGCCGTGACACGCGCGGCGTGCGCGGCATGCAGCTGGAAGAAGGCCAGTCGGTCATCGCCATGCTGGTGGCCGACGCCGAGGCCGGCGACGGCAGTGCGGAACCTAATGCGCGCAACAGCGTCCTAACCGCCACCGAAAACGGTTACGGAAAGCGCACCAACATTACCGAATACACACGGCATGGCCGCGGCACCAAAGGCATGATCGCCATCCAGCAAAGCGAGCGCAACGGCAAGGTCGTCGCCGCGACCCTGGTAAGCGTTGAAGACGAGATCATGCTGATCACCGACAAGGGCGTGCTGGTGCGCACCCGTGTGGCCGAGATCCGCGAGATGGGGCGCGCCACGCAAGGCGTCACCCTGATCGCCCTGGACGACGGCGCCCAGCTCAGCGGCCTTCAGCGCATTGTCGAGAACGACGCGCAGGAAGCCGCGCCCGATGAACCCTCAGAATCCCCAACGGAGTAAGCCTTGAAAATCACTTTCACCCGTGTTCCCGCCGCTCTTCTTTTGGTAGCTGCTTGCGCAGTATCCACAAGCGCTCTGGCCCAAAATGATGCAAAACGTGCATTGGCCACCAAGTTGGCGCAGATTCAGCTGAAGGCCGACGGCGCGGCCATGGCCGAGCAGTTGACGGCCAGTGCCGTGCAGCCGGTCATTGCCGGCTGGTCGCAGCGCCTGGACGAAACCGTGCCGCCGGCCAAGCAGAAAGAAGTGCGCGACAAGCTGGACGTCGAGCTGAAGAAATTCGCCGAGACCACGCACAAGACGGTCGAGGGTCAGGTCGGCAAGACCGCTGAAGCGGCCATGGTGCCGATCTTCATGGAAAAGCTGAGCGAAGACGAGCTGAAGACCATCATCGCCTACCTCGAATCGCCGGTCAGCGCCAAGTTCCAGTCGCTCGGCCCGGATGCCACCAACGCCTGGGCCAAGCGCATCATAGATGCCACCAAGCCGGCGGTTGAAAGCGGCGTGAAGACTTTCGACGCGTCAGCCAACCGCATCGTCGGCGCCGCGGCTGGTGCGGCCCCGGCGAAGAAGTAAAGTCACCCATGTCCTCACCGCGCCGGCGTCCTTGCCGGCGCGCTACATTTTCATGAGCCGCTCTGCCGCATGAGTTTGCCGCCGCCCATCCAGTCCGAAGCCCTTGCCAAGCTGCGCACGCAGATCGACCGGCTGGATGCGGAACTGTTGTCGCTGCTCAACCAGCGCGCCAGGGTGGCCGAGGAAGTGGGCGAACTCAAGCGGCACGAAGGCACGCCTTTCTTTCGGCCTGATCGCGTGGCGCAGGTCATCGCCAAGGTGCAGGCGAGCAACCCCGGCCCGCTGCAGAACCAGCACGTGGCCTCGATCTGGCGCGAGATCATGTCGGCCTGCCTGGCGCTTGAAGTGCCGCAGCGCGTCGCCGTGCTGGGGCCGCAAGGCACGTTCTGCGAGCAGGCGGCGATCGAGTTCTTCGGCAGCGCCGCCAACCTGATTTACTGCAACAGCTTCGACGAGGTGTTCCACGCCACGGCGGCCGGCACGTCACAGTTCGGCGTGGTCGGCATGGAGAACTCCACCGAAGGCGTGGTGGCGCGCTCGTTCGACCTGTTTCTGCATTCGCCGGTGCACGTGGTGGGCGAAGTCAGCCTGCTGGTGCGGCACAACCTGCTGCGCCAGGTCAATTCGCTCGAAGGCATCGAGGTGGTGCTGGCCCACCCGCAGGCGCTGATGCAGTGCCAGGGCTGGCTGTCGCAGCATCTGCCCAAGGCCGAGCGCCGCGCCGTCTCCAGCAATGCCGAAGGCGCGCGGCTGGCGGCCACCAACCCCGCTTGGGCGGGCCTGGCCAGCGAGCGGGCAGCGGCCCAGTTCGGCCTGCACATCGTGTCGCACGCGATCCAGGACGAGGCGTACAACCGCACGCGCTTTTCGGTCATCTGCCTGCCGCAGACGCTGGCCATGCCGGCGGCCACGGCGCGCGACTGCACCAGCATCGTGGTGTCGGTGCCCAACAAGCCCGGTTCGGTGCACGACATGCTGACTCCGTTGAAAAAGCACGGCGTATCGATGACGCGCTTCGAGTCGCGCCCCGCCAAGTCGGGTAAATGGGAATACTATTTCTACATCGACCTGCAAGGCCACCCGAGCCAAGCCAACGTAGCCGCGGCGCTGTCTGAACTCCAAGCCTACTGCGCGTTCTACAAGATGCTCGGCGCCTACCCCCTCGGACAAGATGTTTGAACAACTCGGACTGATCGGCTGCGGCCTGATGGGCGGGTCTTTCGCGCTGGCGCTCAAGCGCGCCGGGCTGGTGCGCCGTGTGGTGGGCTACAGCAAGTCGCCTTCCACCACCGAGCGTGCGCGCCAGCTGGGCGTGATCGACATCGAGGCGCCCTCCGCGCTGCTGGCGGTGTCGGGCGCTGACCTCGTCCTGTTGGCCGTGCCGGTGGCGGCGACCGAGGCCACGCTCAAGGCCATCCGCCACCTGGTCAACCCGGACATGCTGATAATGGATGTCGGCTCCAGCAAGCGCGACGTGGTGGATGCCGCGCGGCGCGTGCTGAAGCACGATGTCGGCGTCTTCGTGCCCTGCCACCCGATCACCGGGCGCGAAGTCTCGGGCGTTGAAAACGCCGACGCCGGCCTGTACCAGGGCCGGCAAGTCATCCTGACGCCCATCGAGCGCACGCTGACCACCAAGCTCGACAAGGCGCGCGCCCTCTGGCAGGCGCTGGGGTGCGAGGTGCTCGAGATGTCGCCCGAATCGCACGACGCCGCCTTTGCCGCCGTCAGTCACCTGCCGCACCTGGTGGCGTTCGCGCTCATGAACAGCATTGCCGACCAGCCTGAGGGGCAGGATTACCTGTCCATGGCTGGCCCGGGCTTTCGCGACTTCAGCCGCATCGCCGCCAGCGACCCGCAGATGTGGCGCGACGTGTTGATCGCCAACCGCGAAGAACTCGGGCGCCAGACCGCGCTGTTTCAGCAGGCGCTGGCCGAGCTGCAAAAGCTCATCGCCAGCGGCCAGGCCGACGACCTGGAGCGCCTGATCAACCGCGCCAGCCACGCGCGCGCCAACTGGCGCGTGTCGCCCGGCGCGCGCTGAGGCGCCTCGTTCCAGCCCGTGTTCGAGATCGCCTTCCTCGACGTTCCGGCGTTGCGCGCCGTGTCGGGCACGGTGCGCCTGCCCGGCTCCAAGAGTATCTCCAACCGCGTGCTGCTGCTGGCGGCGCTGTGCGAGGGGCAAACCACCGTGCGCGACCTGCTCGATTCGGACGACACGCGCGTCATGCTGCAGGCGCTGCGCCAGTTGGGCTGCGGCGTGGCCGTCGACGGCACCACGGCGGTCGTCGACGGACTGGGTGGCCGCGCGCGCCAGCCACACGCCGAGCTGTTCCTTGGCAATGCGGGCACCGCCATGCGGCCGCTCACCGCCGCGCTGGCGGTGCTGGGCGGCGACTACCGTTTGAGTGGCATTGCGCGCATGCACGAGCGGCCGATTGGCGATCTGGTCGATTCGCTACGGGCGCTGGGCTGCAGCGTGCAGTATCTGGGTCAGGACGGCTTTCCGCCCTTGCACATCGGCCAGCCGAACCTCAAGCTCGATCAGCCCATCCCCGTGCGCGGCGACGTCTCCAGCCAGTTCCTCACCGCGCTGCTGATGGCGCTGCCGCTGGCGGCCCGGGCGCAGGACATCGTCATCGACGTGGTGGGCGAGCTGATCTCCAAGCCCTACATCGAGATCACGCTGCAGTTGCTGGCGCGCTTTGGCGTCAAGGTGCATCGCGACGGCTGGGCGCGCTTCGTCATCCCGGCCGGCAGCCGCTACCGCTCGCCGGGCGAAATTCACGTCGAGGCCGATGCCTCGTCCGCTAGTTATTTCATAGCTGCTGGCGCTCTATCCGCAAGCGCCAGCGGCCCAAATGGCTTGAAAATCGAGGGCGTTGGCGAAGCCTCGATCCAGGGCGACATCCGCTTCGTCGAAGCGGCCCGCCTCATGGGCGCACAGATCGACAGCGGCCCCAATTGGTTGCGGGCCGAGCGCGGCGCCTGGCCACTCAAGGCCATCGACCTGGATTGCAACCACATCCCCGACGCCGCCATGACCTTGGGCGTGATGGCCTTGTACGCCGACGGCCCCAGCACGCTGCGCAACATCGCGTCGTGGCGCGTCAAGGAAACCGACCGCATCGCCGCCATGGCGGCCGAACTGCGCAAGCTGGGCGCCGAGGTCGAAGAAGGCGCCGACTTCATCCGCATCACGCCGCCTACGGTCTGGCAAGCCGCGTCGCTGCACACCTACGACGACCACCGCATGGCCATGTGCGGCTCGCTCGCCGCCTTCAACGCGGCCGGCCTGCCGGTGCGCATCGAAGACCCGAAGTGCGTGGCCAAGACCTTCCCCGATTACTTCGAAACGCTGTTCGAGCTGGCCGAAACCGCCGCCCCGGTGCCCGTGATCTGCATCGACGGCCCCACGGCGTCCGGCAAGGGCACGCTGGCCAGTGAGGTGGCGCGCCGGCTGGGCTATCACTACCTCGATTCCGGCTCGCTGTACCGCCTCACCGGCTTGGCAGCCCGGCGCGCGGGGCTGTCGCTTGAAAACCCGGACGAGGCGCGCCTGACCACGCTGGCGCAGCAATTGCCGGTGCGTTTTGTGGCGGACCGCATTCTGCTGGCGGGTGAGGACGTCAGCGACGCCATCCGCACCGAAGCCGCGGGCATGGACGCTTCCCGCGTCTCCGCCTTGCCAGGCGTGCGCCAGGCGCTCCTGGATTTGCAGCGCGGCGTTGCTCGCCTGCCCGGCCTGGTGGCCGATGGCCGCGACATGGGCACGGTGATCTTTCCGCACGCGCCGCTCAAGATCTACCTCACAGCGGGCGCGCCCGAGCGTGCGGAGAGGCGCCATAAGCAATTGATTTCCAAGGGTATTCCTGCTAAACTTGACAGTCTTCGCGCTGACTTGGAAGCGCGCGATGCGCGGGATCAGACCCGCGCCGCCGCGCCACTCAAACCCGCGCAAGACGCCCTGCTGCTGGACAACTCGCACCTCACGATTGAGCAATCGGTCGATCAAGTGCTGAACTGGTGGCAAGAGAGGCAGCCCTTCCGTCCATCCTGACGGCCTTGGTTGCCCGCACACCCGTCAAGACCACGTCCGGACGGGTTTTTTGCCCAGTTGGCTTCCCGCCGCGCGTTCAAGCGCATCGAGCCGACTGGTTTTTCACCCTAACCGCGGATCGTCCGCAAACCCAAGCTTCCGTCGCCAGTCTTTCAAACGAATGCAATCGTGTGTTCGTCAACCTGCGCGCGGACAAGGAAACCTTTCATGTCTGAATCTTTTGCCCAGTTGTTCGAAGAATCCCTGCAGCGCACCGAAATGCGCCCGGGTGAAGTCATTACCGCCGAAGTGGTGCGCGTCGAGCACAGCTTCGTCGTCGTGAATGCCGGCCTCAAGTCCGAGGCCTACATCCCGATCGAGGAATTCAAGAACGACCAAGGCGAGGTCGAGGTCGAGCCCGGCGCCTTCGTGCCGGTGGCCATCGGCTCGATCGAAAACGGCTACGGCGACACCATCCTGAGCCGCGACACCGCCAAGCGCCTGGCCTCGTGGCTGGCGCTGGAGAAAGCGCTCGAATCTGGCGACTTCGTCACCGGCACCACCAGCGGCAAGGTCAAGGGCGGCCTGACGGTGCTGGTCAACGGCATTCGCGCCTTCCTGCCCGGCTCGCTGGTCGACACCCGTCCCACCAAGGACCTAACGCCTTACGAGAACAAGACGCTTGAGTTCAAGGTCATCAAGCTCGACCGCAAGCGCAACAACGTGGTGCTGTCGCGCCGTGCGGTGGTCGAAGCCAGCATGGGCGAAGAGCGCGCCAAGCTGATGGAGACGCTGAAAGAAGGCGCCGTGGTCAACGGCGTGGTCAAGAACATCACCGAATACGGCGCGTTCGTGGACCTCGGCGGCATCGACGGCCTGCTGCACATCACCGACATGGCCTGGCGCCGCGTGCGCCACCCGTCCGAGGTGGTGCAGGCGGGCCAGGAGATCACAGCCAAGATCCTCAAGTTCGACACCGAGAAGAACCGCGTGTCGCTGGGCCTCAAGCAGATGGGCGACGACCCATGGCTGGGCGTGAGCCGCCGCTACCCGCAAGGCACGCGCATGTTCGGCAAGGTCACCAACATCGCCGACTACGGCGCGTTTGTCGAGCTGGAGCCGGGCATCGAGGGCCTGGTGCACGTGTCCGAGATGGACTGGACCAACAAGAACGTCGCGCCGTCGAAGATCGTGTCGCTGGGCGACGAGGTCGAGGTCATGGTGCTCGAGATCGACGAAGACAAGCGCCGCATCTCGCTGGGCATGAAGCAGTGCCGCGCCAACCCGTGGCAAGAGTTCGCGCAGAACACCAAGCGCGGTGACCGCGTCAAGGGCCCCATCAAGTCGATCACCGACTTCGGCGTGTTCGTGGGTCTGGCTGCCGGCATCGACGGCCTGGTGCACCTGTCCGACCTGTCGTGGAACGAGCCCGGCGAAGCCGCCGTGCGCAACTACAAGAAGGGCCAGGAAGTCGAAGCCATCGTGCTGGCCGTTGACGTCGACCGCGAGCGCATCAGCCTCGGCATCAAGCAGCTCGACCAGGACCCGTTCACCACCTTCGTGACGGTGAACGACAAGGGCCAGATCGTCAGCGGCACCGTCAAGACCGTGGACGCCCGTGGCGCCGAAATCGACCTGGGCCAGGACGTCATCGGTTACCTGCGCGCTTCCGAAATCAGCCGCGACCGTGTCGAAGACGCGAGCCAGGTGCTGAAAGTGGGCGACGAAGTGACCGCCGTGGTGGTCAACGTCGACCGCAAGACGCGCAACATCCAGTTGTCCGTCAAGGCCAAGGACGCCGCCGACCAGCAGGAAGCCATGGCCAGCCTGAACCAGAACACCGGCACGGCAGGCACCACCAGCCTGGGCGCGCTGCTGCGTGCCAAGCTGGACAATAACGACAAGTAAAGCCCACCCCGAAGCGCCTGCGGCGCCTCCCCTCAAGGGGCGCACCCAGTGGCCGGGCCAAGCCCGCTCCACGGGTGCCCTGAAAAGGAGCGCGACGCAGCATCGCTTCGGAATGAGGTGATATCCGTTACATGACCCGTTCCGATCTCGTCGAACTGCTGGCCGAGCGCTTCGGCCAGTTGACGCAGCGCGATGCCGATGCAGCAGTCAAGACCATTCTGGACGCGATGAGCGACGCACTGGTCCGTGGACACCGCATCGAGATCCGCGGCTTCGGCAGCTTCTCGATCAATCGCCGGCCGCCGCGCCTGGGCCGCAACCCGCGCACCGGCGAGAGTGTGCACATCCCCGAGCGGCGCGTGCCGCACTTCAAGCCGGGCAAGGCCTTGCGTGAAGCCGTCGGCGCGCAACCCGTCGATGCGGGGGATGCCGGGCCCTGAGGGATCGACCGCTAGAATCGTCTTCGACCTCTCCCAGAAGACGCATGACAAAGCTCACCCGGCTGCTGACGTGGATACTGAAGGCAGCCGTTTTTTTTGCCCTTTTCGCTTTTGCGCTGAACAACCAGCAGGACGCCACCGTGCACTTGCTGTTCGGCCACCAGTGGCGCGCGCCGATGATGCTGATCGTGCTGGCCGCTTTCGCGCTGGGTCTGGTGGTGGGTGTGCTGGGCATGCTGCCCGGCTGGCGTTCGCGCCGCAACGTGCGGGGACATGCAGAGCCAGCGCGCTCTGATCTGGCGCCGCTGGACGACCAGTTGACCAGCCCGCCCCATGGAGTTTGACCTCAGCTGGATCCTGCTCGGTGTGCCGCTCGTGTTTGCGCTCGGCTGGCTGGCGTCAAGGCTCGATCTGCGCCAGTTGCGCATCGAAAACCAGCGTGCGCCCAAAGCGTATTTCAAGGGCCTCAACTACCTGCTGAACGAGCAGCAAGACCAGGCCATCGACGCCTTCATCGAGGCGGTGCAAAAAGACCCTGACACGTCAGAGCTGCATTTCGCCCTGGGCAACCTGTTTCGTCGCCGAGGCGAATACGAGCGCGCCGTGCGCGTGCACGAACACCTGCTCTCACGCGCCGACCTGAGCCAGAGCGACCGCGACCGCGCGCAGCACGCACTGGCGCAGGATTTTCTGAAAGCCGGCTTGCTCGACCGCGCCGAAGACGCCTTGCGCAAGCTCGAGGGCACACGCTATCAGGAGCAGGCCTGGCTCACATTGTTGTCGCTGCACGAGCGCGCGCGCGACTGGCCGCAGGCTGCAACCGTCGCCGGTCGCCTGCAGGCCTCTGGCCAGGCCGATTTCAGCGCGCGGCAGGCGCACTACCTGTGCGAGCAGGCGGCAGAGGCGCTGAACAAGAAGCACGATGCCCAGGCCGCCCAGCAACTGCTGCTGCAAGCCATCGAACAAACGCCAAGCGCGGCGCGCCCGCGCATCCAGCTGGCCGGTTTGCTGGCCGGCCGCGACGACTGGAGCGGCGCCTTCGAACAACTGATCAGCCTGGAGCACCACGCGCCGCAGGCCGTGCCGCTGGTCGCCAGCGAGTTGGTGCGCATTGGCCACGCCAGCGGCCAACTGGCGCAGGCGCGGCAACTGCTGGAGCGCAGCTACGCCGCCACGCCTTCGGTGGACGTCGCGGACGCGCTGGTGCAGGCCGAGGTCACGGCGGGGACACCGTTGCACGATGCGCGCGCCGGCTACGTGCGCCACATGGCGCAGGAGCCCTCGCTGATCGCGGCGGCGCGCTGGTTGAGCCAGGAGGCGTTTGCGCAGGAAGGCGCGCACCCCGTGGTGCAACGCTCGGTCGAGCACGCCGCGCGGCCGCTGGCGCGCTACCGCTGCGCCGCCTGCGGATTCGAGGCACAGGGCTATTTCTGGCAATGCCCCGGCTGCCAGGCTTGGGAAAGCTTTCCGCCTCGGCGCATCGAAGAGTTGTAGTCCCCGTTGCCGTCAACGGCCCGGTGCGCTCGGCCGTTGAGCGCAAAGGCCCGCCGGCGGCTTCAGCCGGCATTGTTCGCACGCCACCAGGAGCGTTCCCATGTTCAAGAAACTTCTCGTCCTTCTAAGTCTGTTCTACGCCGCGCTCTCGTTCGCGGCCGTCGACGTCAACACCGCAAGTGCCGCCGACCTGGACAGCGTCAAGGGCATTGGCCCGGGCATGTCCAAGCGCATCATCAACGAACGGGCCAAGGGCCAGTTCAAGGACTGGGGCGACTTCATTGCCCGCGTGAAAGGCCTCGGCGAGAAGAATGCCGCCAACTTTTCCGCCGGCGGCATGACGGTCAACGGCGCGGGCTACGCGGGTGCGCCCGCCAAGCCGGCCAAGGACGCGAAGGCCAAGAAGGAGAAAACCGTGGCCGCAGCGCCGGCCGCTGGCGCCACGCCCGCCGCTGCAGGCACCACGGCCGCAATCCCGGCCATCGCCACCAAACCCGCCGCGCCGGCCATGCCCGCAGCGCCCGCCGCACCGGCCAAACCTGCGGCGCCTGCCGTCAAGCAGTAAGTTCTAGCCCTGCTTGGTCTGGCCAGCCGGCCAGCGCAAGCGGCAGCAAGAAGGGGCACGTTCACACGCGCCCCTTTTTGCTTTATTTTTAATAGCTGCTTGCGCTTGTCTGGTTTGCGCTGGCGGCCTTTTTGGCCATCAACACACGTTCAGACGGCGCCAAACCCGCCGCCGCCCGGCGTGTGAATCTCGAAGATGTCACCGGGCTGCATCTCGGCGCTGCCGATGTGCTGCAAGTCCTGCACCGTGCCGCTGGCACGCACCACCCGGTTGATGCCGACCGCGCCCGCGCCGCCGCCGGCCATGCCGAAAGCGCCACGCAGGCGGCCGTTGCTGAGGATGCTGGCGGTCATGGGCTCCAGAAAGCGCAGGCGCCGCACGCCGCCGTGGCCACCGTTCCATTGGCCCTTGCCGCCTGAGTCGCTGCGGATTTCATAGCTCTCCAGCCGCACCGGGAAGCGCCATTCCAGCACCTCCGGATCGGTCATGCGCGAATTGGTCATGTGCGTCTGCACCACGCTGGTGCCGGGGAAGCCGCCGACCAGCTGCCCGGCGTCGTCAAACACGCCGCCCGCGCCCGAGCCACCCGAGATGGTTTCGTAATACTGGTACTTGTCGTTGCCGAAGGTGAAGTTGTTCACCGTGCACTGGCTGGCGCCCATCAGCCCCAGCGCACCGATGATGGCGTTGGTGATGCAGG
Organism: Ottowia sp.; assembly: GCA_018060485.1. GTDB lineage: Bacteria > Pseudomonadota > Gammaproteobacteria > Burkholderiales > Burkholderiaceae_C > Ottowia. The sequence continues at coordinate 12,623 of JAGOVZ010000006.1, forward strand.
TGGAGGTTTCCACGTTGCCCGCCACCACGCTGGCCGGCGGGTTGGGCCGCAGCATGCTGCCTTCGGGGATGACGACCTCGATGGGCTTCAGGCACCCGGCGTTGAGCGGAATGTCGTCATCCACCAGCATGCGGAACACGTACAGCACCGCCGCCATGCACACCGCAGTGGGCGCGTTGAAGTTGTTGATCTGCTGCGGCGAAGTGCCGGTGAAATCGACCTTGGCACTGCGCGCGGCGCCGTCGATGGTCACGGCGACCTGAATCTGGGCCCCGTTGTCCAGCGGCAGCGTGAACTGGCCGCCTTGCATGCGCGCCGCCAGCTTGGTGATGGCGCGACGCACGCTTTCTTCGGCGTTGTCCTGGACGTGCTTCATGTAGGCCTGCACCACATCGAGGCCGAACTGATCGACCATCTTGCGCAGCTCCTGCACGCCTTTTTCGTTGGCGGCAATCTGCGCCTTCAGGTCGGCCATGTTCTGCTGCGGGTTGCGGCTGGGGTATTCGCCGCTGGCCAGCAACTCGAGCATTTCCTTTTCGCGCAAGTGTCCTCGATCGACCAGCTTCACGTTGTCGATCTGCACGCCCTCTTCCTCGATGCGGGTCGAGAACGGCGGCATCGACCCGGGCGAGATGCCGCCGATGTCGGCATGGTGGCCGCGGCTGCCGACGTAGAAGATCGGTTGTTCGCCGTCATCCAGGTACACCGGCGTGATCACCGTCACGTCCGGCAAATGCGTGCCGCCGTGGTAGGGGTCGTTCAGCACGAACACGTCGCCCGGCTGCATCTGGCCGGCGTTCTCGCGGATCACGGTCTTGATGCTCTCGCCCATCGAGCCCAGGTGCACCGGCATGTGCGGCGCGTTGGCGATCAGGTTGCCTTCGGCGTCGAACAGCGCGCAGCTGAAGTCCAGCCGCTCCTTGATGTTGACCGAGTACGCGGTGTTCTGCAGTTGCAGCCCCATCTGCTCGGCGATGTTCATGAACAGGTTGTTGAACACCTCCAGCAGCACCGGGTCGACGGTTGTGCCCGCTGCAAATTGAATAGCGCGCGGCGCAATCCGCTCCAGCACCAGATGGTCAAAAGCCGTCAAGCTGGCGCGCCAGCCGGGCTCCACCACGGTCGTCGCGTTCTGCTCGGCGATGATGGCCGGGCCGTCGATCACGTCGCCCGGACGCAGGTCTTCGCGCACGATCAACGCCGCGTCGTGCCACGCCGCCTGGCCGTCATTGCCGGCGGTGTACATGCGCACGGTGTCGCGCTGCGGCACCGCGCGCTGCGGGTGCATGTCGTGCGCGCGCTCCGACGGCGCATCGCCCGCCACCACCGCTTCGACCGACACCGCCTCCACGATCAGCGCCTTGCCCTGCATCAGGAACGCAAAGCGCTGCCGGTACGCTGCCTCGAACGCCTGCGTGATCTCGTGCATCACGGCCTGGTTCGACACGTCACCGCCCTGCAGGTGCGGAAACGGCACGATCAGCGCCGAATCGGTGCCGTCGTAGCGCACGTGCACGCGGCGGTGCACGCGAATGTCGCCACGGCTGACTTCCTGCTTTTCCAGCTCGTGTTGCGCCGCCAGCGCGAGTTCGCCCAGCGTGTCGCGCAGCGCGGTGATGTGCTCGGGCACCAGTTTCAGCTCGACCGCCGTCTCGCGCATCACGTTCTGGTCGGCCAGGCCCATGCCGTAGGCCGACAGCACGCCGGCCAGCGGGTGCACCAGCACGCGCGTCATGCCCAGGGCATCGGCCACGCCGCAGGCGTGCTGGCCGCCGGCGCCGCCAAAGCATTGCAGCGTGTACTTGGTGACGTCGTAGCCGCGCGCCACGCTGATCTTCTTGATGGCGTTGGCCATCTGCTGCACGGCGATCTGGATGAAACCGTGCGCCACGTCTTCGGGCGCGCGGCCGGTGGGCTGGGCAATCGCCGTGAACTTCTCGCGCACCACGTCGGCGTCCAGCGCCTCGTTGGCGGCGCGGCCGAACACCTTGGGAAAGTGCGCCGGCTGCACCTTGCCGACCATCACGTTCGCGTCAGTCACCGCCAGTGGCCCGCCGCGCCGGTAGCTCGCCGGACCCGGGTTGGCGCCCGCGCTTTCGGGGCCGACGCGAAAGCGCGCGCCGTCAAATTGCAGGATGGAGCCGCCACCCGCCGCCACGGTGTGAATGCTCATCATCGGCGCACGCATGCGCACGCCGGCCACTTGCGTCTCGAATTCGCGCTCGAACGCGCCGGCGTAATGGCTCACGTCGGTGCTGGTGCCGCCCATGTCGAAGCCGATCACTTTCGGCTGGCCCGCGATCTCCGCCGTGCGCGCCATGCCGACGATGCCGCCGGCCGGGCCGGACAGAATCGCATCCTTGCCCTGAAACGCGTGCGCATCGGTCAGCCCGCCCGACGATTGCATGAAGAACAGCTTGACGCCCGGCATTTCGGCCGCCACCTGCTCGACGTAGCGGCGCAGGATGGGCGACAGGTAGGCATCCACCACCGTGGTGTCGCCCCGGCTGACGAACTTCATCATCGGGCTGGTCTGGTGGCTGGTGCTGATTTGCGTGAAGCCGACCTCGCGCGCGATGCGCGCTGCCGCCACCTCGTGCGCGCAATGCCGGTAGCCGTGCATGAAAACAATCGCCACGCTTCGCAGCCCTTTCTGGTATTGCGCAAGCAGCTCTTTTTTCAATAGCGCTTCATCGAGCGGCCGCACCAGGTCGCCATTCGCATCGACGCGCTCATCGGCCTCGACCACGGCGCTGTAGAGCAGTTCCGGCAGCACGATGTGGCGGTCAAACAAACGCGGGCGGTTCTGGTACGCAATGCGCAGGCCGTCGCGAAAGCCCCGCGTGGTGACCAGCAGCGTGGGTTCGCCCTTGCGCTCGAGCAGCGCGTTGGTGGCCACGGTGGTGCCCATCTTCACGCATTCCACCAGCGCCGGCGTGACCGGCTCGCCAGCCTTCAGCCCCAGAAGATGGCGGATGCCGGCCACCGCCGCGTCCTTGTATTGCTCGGGGTTTTCCGACAGCAGCTTGTGGGTGACGATGCTGCCGTCGGGCTTGCGCGCCACGATGTCGGTGAAGGTGCCGCCGCGGTCGATCCAGAACTGCCAGCGGGCATGAGAGGGGGACTTGTTGGTCATGGCTTGATCGTCTTTTTGAAGAAAACAGGCCGCCAGCGCTTGATGGACAAGCGCGGACAGCTATTGAATGTGCAGCAATATCAAAGTGAGGTGGCGGCGCGCGCCGCCTGGTCGTACAGGCCCGACATGGTGCGCAACAGGCGCGCCAGCTCGCCCAGTTCGGGGTTGCTTTGCGGGTCGATGTTGTCCACCAGGCAGGCTTCGCGCACTTCGCGGTAGCGCTGCACGGCCGCCTCGCCGGCTTCGGTGGGCAGGTAGAACACGTCCTTGCCCTGCTTGTCGGTGCACAGCAGGCCGGCCGCCACCAGTTTTTTCAGCGCGTAGGCCACCACGTGCGTGTCTTCATAGTTCAGCACAAAGCAGATGTCGGCCAGCTTCTTGTGGCGCGCGCGGTGGTTGACGTGGTGCAGCACCAGCACGTCGGTCACCGTCAGGTCGGGCACGCCGGCCGCCTGCATGCAGCGCACCATCCAGCGGCTGAAGGCGTTCCACGCCACGATCATGCCGAACTCGAATTCCGACGCCTCCACGCTGCGCGGCGACACCAGGTGCGACGACGACACGATGCCCTGCGCACGCTGCGCGGCCGCTCGGGAGGGGGGCTTGGTGGCCATCAGGGTATACCCGAAATCACTCGGTAAGTTGCAGATAATTTGTTGACACTTTATCGAATCAATCCCTAGACTTCAAGCGCTTTGACGGCACGGCATGGGCGGTGCGGCGGCCGGGCGTTCTGGTTTTTACCCTTCGCGCGGCGGCATGGCACAACCTATGCTTCCCACGTTTCATCATTCTTCTCAAGGAGTCTCCATGAAGTTGACCCGACGCACCCTGGCCGTTTTGACCGGCGCCTTGCTGGGCGGGCTGGCCGCCAGCGCCAGCGCGCAGACCAAGTGGGACCTGCCCAGCGCCTACCCGGCCAGCAACTTTCACACCGAGAACCTGGCGCAGTTCGCCAAGGATGTGCAAGCCGCCACGGGTGGCAAGCTCACCATCCAGGTGCACGACAACGCGTCGCTCTTCAAGGCGCCCGAGATCAAGCGCGCCGTGCAGGGCGGGCAAGCGCAGGCGGGCGAGTTTTTGATGGTGAACTTCCAGAACGAATGGCCGCTGTGGGGCCTGGACGGCCTGCCCTTCCTGGCCACCAGCTACGCCGAGTCGTTCAAGCTCTACCAGGCCAGCAAGGCCGCCGTGCAGAAGAAGCTGGGCGAGCAGGGCATGATGCTGCTGTACGCGGTGGCGTGGCCGCCGCAGGGCATCTTCAGCAAGAAGCAAGTGAACGCCGCCGCCGACATGAAGGGCATCAAGTGGCGCGCCTACAGCCCGGCCACCGCGCGCATCGGCGAGTTGGTCGGCGCGCAGCCCGTCACGGTGCAGCAGGCCGAACTGTCGCAAGCCATGGCCACGGGCGTGGTTGAAAGCTACATGAGCTCAGGCTCGACCGGCTACGACACCAAGACCTACGAGCACCTCAAGTTCTTTGCAGACACGCAGGCCTGGCTGCCGAAGAACGCCGTGGTGGCCAACAAGAAGGCCTTTGACGCCCTCGACAAACCGACGCAGGACGGCTTGCTGAAAGCCGCCGCCGAAGCCGAAAAGCGCGGCTGGGCCACCAGCGAGAAGAAGACCGGCGAGTACCTCGATCTGCTGAAGAAGAACGGCATGACGGTGTACGCGCCATCGGCCCAGTTGAAGTCCGACATGCAGAAGGTCGGCGAGACCATGCTGAAGGAATGGCTGGACAAGGCCGGGCCTGAGGGCAAGGCGGTTGTCGACGCGTATAGAAAGTGACCCCCCTGAGCCACTGACGCGGCTTCCCCCCTTTGCTGCGCAGGGGGGACAACGCCAGTGGCCGGCACAGGTCCGGCCACGGCGTTCGCTGGTACGGCCTGCTCCGCGGCCACCGGAAACTTAACCCTGTCGATCCATGCGCCGATTCCTCAATTTTCTCTATGACGCCGCCGCGTGGCTGGCGGCACTGGCCATGATCGGCGTGCTGGTGATGGTGCTGACGTCCATCATCGGGCGCCTGCTGCACTTTCACCTGCCGGGAACGGACGCCTACGCGGGCTACAGCATGGCGGCGGCGGGCTTTCTGGCGCTGGCGCACACGCTCAAAAAAGGCGAGCACATCCGCGTGACATTGCTGATCGGTCGCTTGCAGGGCAGCGCGCGCCGCGCAATGGAGATGTGGTCGCTCAGCGTGGCCGTGCTGCTGGCCGCGCTGTTCGCGTACTACGCGTGCCGGCTGGTCTGGCAATCGCACGAATTCAACGACATGTCGACCTCGAACGACGCCACGCCGCTGTGGATTCCGCAGCTGTCCATGGCCGTCGGCGCGGTGATTTTGCTGATCGCCTTCATCGACGAATGGGTGCTGGAGCTGCTCGGCCAGCGCAGCCACGAAGGCCACGCCGACGACGAGGCTTTGCACAATGAGTGACCTCGGCATCACCTTCCTGCTCATCGCGGCGCTGTTTTTGCTGCTGGGCAGCGGCGTCTGGATCGGCCTCACGCTCACCGGCGTGGCGTGGATCGGCATCCAACTGTTCTCGTCGCGCCCGGCGGGCGACGCGATGGCGGTCACCATCTGGGGCTCGGCCTCAAGCTGGACGCTGACCGCCCTGCCCTTGTTCGTGTGGATGGGCGAAATCCTGTTCAGAACCAAGCTGAGCGAGAGCATGTTCCGCGGCCTGGCGCCGTGGGTCACCTGGCTGCCCGGGCGCCTGCTGCACACCAACGTGATTGGCTGCGCCATCTTCGCCGCCGTGTCGGGCTCGTCGGCCGCGACCTGCGCCACCATCGGCAAGATGACGCTGCCGGAACTCGGCAAGCGCGGCTACCCCGAGGACATCACCATCGGCTCGCTGGCCGGCGCCGGCACGCTGGGCCTGTTGATTCCGCCGTCGATCATCATGATCGTCTACGGCGTCGCGGCCGATGTGTCGATTGCCAAGCTGTTCATTGCCGGCGTGCTGCCTGGCATCCTGCTGGCGGCGCTGTTTTCGGGCTACCTGATGGTGTGGGCGCTGATGAACCCGGGCAAGGTTCCGCGCCCGGACCGCGTGCTCTCCTTCAGCGAAAAGTTGCACGAGTCGCGCCACCTGATCCCCGTGGTGCTGCTGATTGCGGCCGTGCTGGGCTCCATCTATTCCGGCGTCGCCACCGCCACCGAAGCCGCTGCCGTGGGCGTGGTCGGCTCGCTGCTGCTGTCGCTGGTGCAGGGCAGCCTGTCGTGGGACACCTTCAAGACCTCGCTGCTGGGCGCCACGCGGCTGTATTGCATGATCGCGCTGATCCTGGCCGGCGCGGCCTTCCTCACGCTGGCCATGGGCTACATCGGCCTGCCGCGTCACCTGGCCGAATTCATCGGCGGGCTCGGCCTGTCGCCCTTCATGCTGATGGTGGCGCTGGCCGTGTTCTACGTGGTGCTGGGCTGCTTTCTGGACGGCATCTCGATGGTGGTGCTGACCATGGGCGTCATCCTGCCCACGGTGCAGGCCGCCGGGTTCGATTTGATCTGGTTCGGCATCTTCATCGTCATCGTGGTCGAGATGGCGCAGATCACGCCGCCCGTGGGCTTCAACCTGTTCGTGCTGCAGGGCATGACCAAGAAAGACATCGCCTACATCGCGCGCGTGACCATGCCGTTCTTCCTCTTGATGTGCGCGATGGTGTTGATGCTGTGGTTCTTCCCAGGCATCGCGACGTGGATGCCGGGGCATATGTGATGGCGCCGTAAAACAGCCGGACGCGAAGGACGCAAAGGATTCGCGAAGGACGCGAAAAAGAAAAACCAAATTTTCTGGCTGTTCTTTTGCGTCCTTCGCGCTATCTTCGCGTCCTTCGCGTCCGGATGTTTGAGCCTCCGTCACAGCCCGATATGATTCCCACCAGGCCCGCACCACGCGGGCCTGATTCATTGGAAAGCAAGAAGTGTTCAAGAATTTGATGCTGTACCGCCTGAGCCCTGAGTGGCCCACTTCGGCGGCGCAATGGGAAGAAGCGCTGGCCAGCGAGCCGTTCGTGGAATGCAGCGCCACGCAACAAAAATCCACCGGCTGGGTGCCGCCGCGCGGGCAGGAGCATGGCGCGCTGGTCGAAACAGTCGATGGCCAGTGGATCGCCCGCTTTGCTATCGAAACCAAAGCTGTCCCCGCAGACGCAGTGCGCGCCAGAACGCAAAAAGTCGTTGAAGAAATCGAAAAGACCACCGGCCGCAAGCCCGGCAAGAAAGAGCTGCGCGACCTGAAGGACGACGCACTGATCGCCCTGCTGCCGCAAGCCTTTCCGCGCCGCAGCCAGGTCACCGTGTGGATCGAGCCGACCCAGCGCTGGCTGGTGATGGACGTGGGCGCGCAAGGCAAGGCGGATGAAGTCATCACCAGCCTGGTGCGCGTGGCAGGCAAGGGCTTTGGCGTCGGCCTGCTGCAAACCCAGCAATCGCCGCAGGGCGCGATGGCGGCGTGGCTGGCGGCCGAGTCGGCCGAGGACATTCCAGACGCCTTCAACGTCGAGCGCGAATGCGAGCTGAAAGGCAGCGGCGACGAGCCCGCCGTCGTCAAGTTCACGCGCCACGACCTGGCCACCGACGAGGTGCGCCAGCACATCGCCGAAGGCAAGCTGCCCACCAAGCTGGCGCTGGGCTGGCAAGGCCGCGTGGGTTTCATGCTGACGCAGGCGCTGCAACTGAAAAAAATCGCCTTTCAGGAAGGCGTGTTCGAAGAAGGCGCGGCGTCGAAAGACGACGACCGCTTCGACGCCGATGTCGCCCTGTCCACGGGCGAGTTGAGCGGCCTGATCGCCGACCTGATCGACGCGCTGGGCGGCGAGGCCGATGCGACCGCCGTGACCGACCAAGCCCCCGCCGCCGCGCCCGCGCCAGCCACCGCCGCGCGCCCCGCGCCGGCCACCGTGGCCGCCGACGACGACGACGGCCCGCCCTTCTAGCCCCTGCCCGCTGAAGCGCCATGCACGCCGTGTTCGCCATCTGCCTGGGCGCCTGCGTCGGCGCGCTGGCACGCTGGCGGCTGGGGCTGTGGCTGAACCACCCCGGCGCCTTCATGCCCTGGGGCACGCTGGCGGCCAACCTGATCGGCGGCTACCTGGTTGGCCTCATCCTGGCCTGGGCGCACCATGCCGACCTGGCGCCGTTCTGGCGGCTGATCCTGGTCACCGGCTTTCTGGGCGCGCTCACCACCTTCTCGTCGTTCAGCGCCGAAGTGGTCGAGATGGCGCTGGCCGACCGCTGGGGCGCGGCGCTGTCGACGGCCGCGCTGCACCTGCTCGGCTCGCTGGCGCTGACCTGGCTGGGCATTCAGACCGCTCGTTTTTTCATAGCTGCCAGCGATTGATGGGCAAGCGCCAGGCAGGGTTTTGAGCATGAACACGCCATCTTCTAAGCCAGCGTGCGCGGCGAGGGTGGTCATGCTGGAACTGATCAGCGCCTTGCCGGCCGGCGCGCCGATGGACGACGCGCTGTTTCCGTTGCTGTGGGCAACGGGTTGATCGTACTGCTATTTTTATAGCTGCTTGCGCTTTCTGGACAAGCGCTGGCGCCTGTTTTCGTTCGAATTCAGCTGACGGCAGGCGCCTTCAGCTCGTCAGCGCCAGCACCACCGCGCTGTCGTCCAGCACGGCATCGGCGCGGCTGCCGGCGCGCAGCCGGTTCGGGCGGGCGGCAAAGCCGACCAGTTGCTGATCGCCCGCCAGCGTGACCACCACTTCATCGCGCTGCACACCACGCGACACGCGCAGCACGCGCCCGGGCAGCCGATTGCCTCCCATGGGCGCCGCCGCCTCTGCGGCGTGTACGCGCACCGCCGTCGCCTTGCACAGCGCCAGCACCGGCAAGCCGGCGGCCAGGCCCAGTAGCTCGGCGCTTTCGCGGGTGATGATCGAGGCCAGGGTGCCGCCACCGGCCAGCCCCAGCAGCACGCGCACCATGGGGTCGCGCGCGCCATCGCTCTCCAGCCGCTCGACCACGGCGCGCAGGTGGTTGCGCATGCTGGTGCGCGGGCCGGCGAGCGCCGCGCTTTCGGCACCGTTGACGCGCGCCAGCACGCGGCGCCGCGCGCTGTCGAGCTGTTCGGCGGCGGCCAGCAGGCGCTCGCCCGCCGGTGTCAGGCGCGCACCGCCGCCGCCGGCGCCGCCCACGCTGCTGTCTACCAGCGGCTCGCCGGCCAGGTTGGTGAGCGTGTGGATGGCCTGCCAAGCCGCCTTGTAGCTGACGCCGGCGCTGCGCGCCGCCTGCGAGATGGAGCCATGCCGGCCCACCAGGTGCAGGATTTCCATGCGCTTGTCCGCCGGGCCGTGCCCGAGTGCGGCGGCGGAAACGAGTGACTTGCCCATGGCCACGATTGTGGCGCGGTGGCTGAGCGAACACGGCTACACTCGCTATTCCATTTATGAATAGCGAAGCACGCAAAGCGCTGCTTCACTGATCGAGGAGCTCCGGTCATGCGTTTCAACCTTCGCCGCCTGCTGACCCTGACCGCCGCGCTGGCGCTTTCCGCCGCCGCGCAGGCCGAGGTGGTGCAGATCGCCGTGGCCGCCAATTTCACCGCGCCGGCGCGCGCGCTGGCCGAGATCTTCGCCCGCACCACCGGGCACGAGGCCAAGCTGTCCTTCGGTGCCACCGGCGCGTTCTACACCCAGATCAAGAACGGCGCGCCGTTCGACATCCTGCTTGCGGCCGACGACGAGCGTCCGATTCGGCTCGAAAAAGAAGGCGACACCGTGCCGGGCTCGCGCTTCACCTACGCGATCGGGCAGCTGGTGCTGTGGTCGGCCAAACCGGGCCTTGTCGATGGCGGGGGCGCGGTGCTGAAAGGCGGCAAGTTCAACAAGATCGCCATCGCCAACCCCAAGCTCGCACCCTACGGCGCGGCGGCGGTCGAGACGATGGACAAGCTGGGCCTGGCGGCGGCGCTGACTCCCAAGCTGGTGACGGGCGAGAGCATCGGCCAGACCTACAACTTCATCGCCACCGGCAATGCCGAGCTGGGCTTTGTCGCGCTGGCGCAGGTGCTGGATGGCGGCAAGCTGAAAAGCGGCTCGATGTGGGTGGTGCCGGCCAAGTACCACGCGCCCATCATCCAGGACGCCGTGATCTTGAAACGCGCCGCGGCCAACCCGGCCGCCAAGGCCTGGATGGCGCTGATGCGTTCACCCAATACCCAGGACTTCATCCGCAGCTACGGCTACGAGGTGAAATAGGCCCGCGCCCACGATTCAAAGCGTTTTATGCCGCTGGCGCTTGTCCATCAAGCGCGAGCAGCTATCATGTGTATAGCGCTGCGTGATTCTTCGCGGGCGCCATCACCTGCCCCATGCTCGACGCCACCAGCCTTGCCGCCATCCGTTTGTCGATCGAGTTGTCGGTCGTCACCACGCTGTCGCTGCTCGTGCTGGGCACGCCGCTGGCCTGGTGGCTGGCGCGCGGGCGCTCGCGCTGGCGGCTGCCGATTCGCTCGCTGGTCGCGCTGCCGCTGGTGCTGCCGCCCTCGGTGCTGGGCTTTTACCTGCTGGTCACGCTGGGCGCCAACGGCCCCATCGGGCAGCTCACGCAGTCGCTCGGCTGGGGCACACTGGCCTTCACCTTCTGGGGCTTGCTGATCGGCTCGCTGGTGTATTCGCTGCCCTTCGTGGTGCAGCCGCTGATCAACGCGTTTGAAGCCGTCGGCGAGCGCCCGCTGGAAGCCGCCGCCACCTTGCGCGCCGGGCCGCTGGATGCGTTCTGGCACGTCGCGCTGCCGCTGGCGCGGCCAGGCTACCTGACGGGCGCCGTGATGGGCTTTGCGCACACGCTGGGCGAATTCGGCGTGGTGCTGATGATCGGCGGCAACATCCCCGGCCAGACGCGCGTGATTTCGGTGCAGATCTACGACCACGTCGAGGCGCTGGAATACACGCAGGCGCACTGGCTGGCCGGCGGCATGCTGGTGTTCAGCTTTGGGGTGCTGCTGACGCTGCACTGGCTGCAACCGCCGACGAGGCACCGCGCATGAACGCGGCCGCACTGCAGGTGCGCGCCCGCGTGGCGTTCGGCAGCGGGCCGGATGCGTTCACGCTCGATGTCGATCTGCCGCTGCCGGGCGCCGGCATCACGGCGCTGTTCGGCCCCTCGGGCTGCGGCAAGACCACGCTGCTGCGCGCGGTGGCCGGGCTGGTGCGCCCGCAGCCAGGGCGCGTCGTGGTCGGCGACCAGATGTGGCAAGACGATGCTGCGGGCGTCTGGCTGCCCACGCACCGGCGCGCGCTGGGCTATGTGTTTCAGGAGGCCAGCCTGTTTGCGCACCTGTCGGTGCAAGGCAACCTCGACTTCGGCCTGAAGCGCGTGCCGGCGGCAGAGCGGCGCATTGCGCTCGATCAGGCCATCGAACTGCTCGGCATTGGCCACCTGCTGGCACGCCGGCCGTCGCAGCTGTCGGGCGGCGAACGCCAGCGCGTGGCGATTGCGCGCGCCTTGGCCACCAGCCCGCGCCTGCTGCTGATGGACGAGCCGCTGGCCGCGCTTGATGCCGCGCGCAAGGCCGAGCTGCTGCCCTACTTCGAGCGCCTGCAGCGCGAGCTGCGCATCCCGTTGCTCTACGTCAGCCACTCGCTGGACGAAGTGGCACGGCTGGCCACGCACATGGTGTTGCTGGACGCCGGCCGCGTGAGCGCCAACGGCCCCACGGGCGAGTTGCTGACGCGGCTTGACCTGCCGCTGGCGCACGGCGACCACGCGGGCGCCGTGATCGACGGTGCGCTGGCCGCCATCGACCAGCGCTGGAATTTGCTGGAGGTGCGCTTTGCCGGCGGCGTGCTGCACTGCGTTCAGGCCGCCGGCAGCCCGCCGCGCCAGGTGGGCGAGCGCCTGCGCCTGCGCGTGCTGGCGCGCGACGTCAGCCTGGCGCTGGCGCCGGCCAGCGACACCAGCATCCTCAACGTGTTGCCGGCCACGGTGCATTCGCTGACCGACGATGGTCCGGCGCAAACGCTGGTGGCGCTGGATCTGGCCGGCAGCACGCTGCTGGCGCGCGTCACGCGCAAGTCGGCAGCTGCGTTGCGGCTGTCGGCGGGGCAGCGCGTGTTTGCGCAGGTGAAAGGCGTGGCGCTGCTGGACTAAGGGCGCTTTCAGCCCACCTTGGCCGCGTCGCCATCCACCTTGCGGCCCGAGGCGCGCCAGGCCGGAAAGCCGGTGCGGAACCAGTAGACCTTGCTGTAGCCGGCCTTCATGGCGGCGTGGCTGGCCTTGAAGCTCTTCCAGCATTCGGCGCCGTTGCAGGCAAAGATCAGCGCCTTCGACTTGTCGGCGCCCAGGTCCTGCAGCTTGAACTGGTCGTGCGCGGCGTCGTAGTCCGGGTCCTTGGCGCTTTTCTCGACATAGGGCACCAAGCGCGAGCCCGGCACATGGCCGCGGTCGAATTCGGCCTGCGTGCGCGTGTCGATGTACTGCGCGCCGCCGGCCATCAGGGTTTCGATCATGGCCGGGTCTTCGACCAATGTGGCGCCGGCCAGCACGCGCGGCGTGAAGTAGCCGAGCGACGAGACGTAGTCAAAATCCTTGGGCGTGCGCGCATCGGTGTAGCTGACGGCGCTGGCCTTGGGCAACTCGGTCATCAGCGCCGAACGCAGCGCGTCGACCGACAGGTTGGCGCCCTTGCGCACCGCCACGCTCTGGCCCGGTACCTCGCGGCTTTGCCAGACGATCTTGACCTTGTCGCCGGCGGCGATCCAGCGCTTCGCCACGCTGTGCTCGACCGCCACCACGTCGCAGCGGCGCAGCTGCAGGCATTGCAGCAGCGCGTCCTGGTAGCGCGTCTGGTAGACCGCCGCGTACTTCTTGCGCAGCGTCATGTTGTTGGCCTGCACTTCGCCGCGCAGCAGGTAGGTCACCACGCTGTCTTGCCCCGGCATGCCGACGCGCTTGCCCTGGCTTTGGGCCAGGTCGCTGATGGGGCTGTCGGCCGGCGCCACCAGCACGGTGCGCGCGGTGTCGGCCAGGCCCATCACCGGCACGTAGCCGTGGCGCACAGCGCTGCCGATGGTCGGCGCAGGTGCCACGATGACGTCGAAGGTGTTGGCGCGCGTGGCGCTCAAATCAGCCGTGGCGTCGCTTGAAAAGCGCGTTTGCACGTTGGCAGCGCCCACCTTGCGCAAGCTGGCGTCCAGCGCGTTCTTCCAGGTGTTGAACACGGCCAGCCGATCGCCTTCGATCTGGTCGCCCGGGTTGATCAGCACCGTGGTCTGCGCGGCGGCTGGCAGCAGCGCCGCCGCCAAGCCCAGGCCCAGCAGGCATTGCGTGATCGATGTGGGGGTCGGCATGATGAGTCTCCGAAGTAGGCGGAAATTACCCATCAAGGCCGCCCAGGAGCCCCGGTTCACGGGGGTTCACCGTTAAAAAGTTCACGATCGGGGGCCACCCGGGCACGGCGCGGGCGCGCTGCCGACCAGCAACACCGCCCGCCGCCGCCCACGTCACTTCTCGGCGTTGGGGAAAAACAGCTGCTCGCCGCCGATCTTGTAGCCGGCGATGACCGACTGCCCCGCGGGCGATACCAGCCAGTCGACGAACTTCTGCGCCTCGGCCGCCTTCACCTGCGGGTGCTTGGCGGGGTTGACCACCATCACGCCGTACTGGTTGAACAGGCGCTTGTCGCCTTCGACCAGGATGGCCAGATCGGCGCGGTTCTTGAAGTTGAGCCAGGTGCCGCGGTCGGCCAGCACATAGGCGCCGGTCGATGCCGCCATGTTGAGCGCCGGGCCCATGCCGCAGCCGCATTCCTTGTAGCCGCTGCCCTTGGCGTCCTTCAGGCCGGCCTGGTCCCAGAAGCGCAATTCCGCCGCGTGCGTGCCGCTCTTGTCGCCGCGCGAGATGAACGCGGCGTTGGCGGCGGCCAGCTTCTTCAGCCCTTCGACGATGTCCTTGCCGCGCACGCCGGCCGGGTCGTTCTTCGGCCCGACCAGGATGAAGTCGTTGTACATCACCGGGTAGCGCTTGACGCCAAAACCCTCGGCGACGAACTTCTGCTCGGCCTGCACGTCGTGCACGAACACCGCGTCGGCATCGCCGCGCCGCGCCGTGTCCAGCGCTTGGCCGGTGCCCAGCGCCACCACCTTGACCTCAATGCCGGTGGCCTTCTTGAACTCGGGCAGCAGGTAGCCGAACAAGCCCGATTGCTCGGTCGATGTGGTGGACGCCACCACGATGGACTGCGCCGAGGCGCCCACCGAAAACGCTACCAAACCAATAGCTACCAGCGCTTGCCTGGCGTGCGCCAACGGCCAAAAAGACTTGATAAAACTCATGACAACTCTCCTTTGAGGAACAAATCGGCCTGGGGTGACACGCTGCGCAGCAGCGCGCGGTTGAAGAAATCCTCCGTCGGCAGGTCGGCCAGCACGCGCCCCTGCTCCAGGTAAACCACGCGCCGCGCCAGCCGTTTGACCTGGCCCAGGTTGTGGCTGGCGAACAGCATGGTCAGCGGTGCGCTCGCCGCTTCGCTGTCTGCCGTCGGCGCGCTGGAAAACTCTTGCATGAGCGCCTCGACCTCGTGCTTGGCGTGCGGGTCGAGGCTGGCGGTCGGCTCGTCGAGCAGCAGCAGTTGCGGTTGCTGCGCCCAGGCGCGGGCCAGCGCCAGCCGCTGCTGCTGCCCGCCCGACAGGCCCCGCGCACCGCGATCGGCCACATCGGCCAGCTGAACGCGCCGCAGCGCCTGAAGCGCGCGCGCCTGGGCCGCGCGCCACGGCGCGCCGCGCAGCCACAGGCCGATGGCGATGTTGTGGCGCGCGCTGGCGCGCAGCATCCACGGGCGCTGAAACAGCATGGCCTGCGCGGCGCGCGGCGGCGCCTGGCACTGGCCGCTGCTGGGCGCGATCAGGCCGTGCACCACGCGCAGCAAGGTGCTTTTGCCCGAGCCATTGCCGCCGATCAGCGCCACGCTGTCGCCCGGCGCGATGCGCAGCACCACGCCCTGCAGCGCGTGCACGGCGCCGTAGCGCACCGTCACGTCGTCCAGCGCAATCAGCGGTTGTACCTGCGCCGCCGCGCGCGCCTGCGTCGCGGCGGCCCGCAAGCCGGCGCCCGGCAGCGCGAAGGGGGCCTCTGGCGCGTTCATGCGGGCAACCAGTTGCGCACCAGCGGGGCGGCCAGGCCGTCGACCCGCTCGCGCCAGTGGCGCACCAGCGCGATCAGCGTGTTCAGCAGCAGCACCACGGTGAGCAGCACCAGCCCCAGGCCCAGCGCCAGCGGCAGATCGCCCTTGCTGGTTTCCAGCGCGATGGCGGTCGTCATCACGCGGGTAAAGCCGTCGATGTTGCCGCCGACGATCATCACCGCGCCGACCTCGGAAATCGCGCGGCCGAAGGCCGCCATCAGCACCGTGAGCAGCGCGTAGCGCTCGTCCCAGGCCAGCAGCAGCCCACGCATGAAGCGCCCGGCGCCCAGCGACGCCAGTTGCTCGCCGTGCTGCAGATCGGCGTCTTCCACGGCCTGGCGCGTCAGCGCGGTCACCACCGGCAACACCAGCACCACCTGCGCCACCACCATGGCCTTGAAGCTGAACATCCAGCCCAGAAAGCCCAGCGGCCCGCTGCGCGACAGCAGCAGGTAGACCAGCAGGCCGACCACCACCGAGGGCAGCGCCAGCAGCGTATTGAGCAGCGTCAGCGCCACGTCGCGGCCGCGAAAGCGCGTCACGCCCAGCCACGCGCCCGCCACCACGCCCACGCCATAGCCCAGGGCGCACGCCGTGGCGCTGACGGCCAGCGAGCGCGCGACGACGGTCCACAGGGCTGGATCGAGCGAAGTGATGAGTTCAAGCGCGGTGCGCCCGCTGTCGACAAAGGTGTTCAAGGCGGCGTTGATGCTAACCCCCGTCGCCGCGCCCGTGAATCGGTGATGGCGAGCTATGCAATTGAGTGCATAGGTTGGGTCGTCGGCGCGCGGCTGCGCGCCAGCCGCGCCAGCGCGTCGGGCACACTCGGGGCAATGCAGAAAATCGGCCTGTCCTACTCGCTCGGCACCGACGGCGGCGGCCCGCTGATCCGCAATCCGTTGCTCGATCTGCTGCAGGCGGTGCGCAGCAGCGGCTCGATCTCCAGCGCGGCCAGCGCGCTCGGTCTGTCGTACCGCCACGTGTGGGGCGAGCTGCGCCGCTGGGAGCAGGAGCTGGGGCAGCCGCTCTTGCACTGGGAAAAAGGCCGGCGCGCCCGCCTGTCCGAGTTCGGCGACAAGCTGCTGTGGTCAGAGCGCCAGGCGCAGGCCCGGCTGGCGCCGCAGATCGAGGCCCTGCGCGCCGAACTGGAGCGCACCTTTGCCGTCGCCTTTGACGACGCCGCGCACGTGCTGACGCTGTACGCCAGCCACGACGACGCGCTGGTCGCCCTGCGCCAGCACGCGGCCAGCCTGCCCGGCACGCCGCGCCTGCACCTCGACATCCGCTTCACCGGCAGCGTGGACGCCATCGCGGCGCTCAACGAAGGGCGCTGCATCATGGCTGGCTTTCACACGCTGCGCACGCCAGCGGCCGATTCGCTGGCCGCGCGCACCTACAAGCCGCTGCTGCAACCCGGCCTGCACAAGCTGATCGGCTTTGCCACGCGCACGCAAGGCCTGATGGTGCGGCCGGGCAACCCGCACCGCATTCAAGGGCTCGCAGACCTCAACAAGGCCGGCGTGCGCTTCGTCAACCGGGCGCTGGGCACCGGTACCCGCGTGCTGCTGGACGAATTGCTGGCCGCCGAGGACCTGGCGGCCGCCGACGTGCGCGGCTACCACGACGTCGAGCCCTCGCACGCCGCCGTCGCGCAGGCGGTGGCGGCCGGCGGCGCCGATGCGGGCCTGGGCATCGAGGCCGCGGCGCGCGCGCGCGGCCTGGATTTCGTGCCGCTGATCGCCGAGGATTACCACCTGGTGTGCCTGAAGGAAGCGCTGGACGAAGCCCCGGTGGCGGCGCTGCGCGCGCTGCTGGCCAGCCCGGGCTGGGCCCATGAGCTGAACGCGCTGCCCGGCTACCAGGCCTCGCACGCCGGCGAGGTGCGATCGATGGCCAGCGTGCTGCCGTGGTGGCAGTTCAAACAGCCCAAGCGCCGCGCGGGCATGCCTGCGCGGCGCTGACACTTACGGGATAGTCCGCTTACCGAGTAGCGCCACCTGTTACTACAATCGCGCACCTCAAAACGTACAGGCCGCGCCGATCTGAGCCGGCCAAGACAGGAGATCTCATGCAAGCACTTCTCAAACTGTCCCGGGCCATCGACTGGCTCAATGCCACGGTGGGCAAATATGCCATCTGGCTTATCTTTGCCGCCACGGTCATCAGCGCGCTCAACGCTGTCGTGCGCAAGGCGTTCAACTTCAGCTCCAACGCCTATCTTGAGGTGCAGTGGTACCTGTTCGCCTGGTCGTTCCTGATCGCCGCCGGCTACACGCTGTTGCACCGCGAGCACGTGCGCATCGACGTGCTGAACAGCCGCCTGCCCAAGCGCGCGCAGGTGTGGATCGACATCATCGGCTTTGCCTTCTTCCTCACGCCGCTGTGCCTGCTGGTGCTATATCTGGGCATTCCCATGCTGATCAGCAAATTCCAGTCGGGCGAGGTGTCGCCCAATGCGGGCGGGCTGGTCCGCTGGCCGGTGTGGCTGGCCCTGCCGCTGGGCTTTGGCCTGCTGCTGCTGCAAGGCTGGTCGGAGCTGATCAAGCGCGTTGCCTTCCTGCGCGGCGTTGGGCCTGACCCCATGGGCCGCCTGACCGACAAGTCGGCCGAGGAAGAACTGGCCGAGGCGCTGCGCCGCGAGACCAGCCCCGATGCCGCCCCGGCCGCGGACACCACACGCTGATCGCCTGGAGAAGCCACGATGGAATTCTTTATCGCCAACTACGCCGCGTTCATGTTCGCGGGGCTGATCTGCTTTTTGCTGCTGGGCTTTCCGGTCGCGTTCAGCCTGGGCGCTTGCGGCCTGTTCTTCGGACTGCTGGGCATCGAGCTCAACGTCTTTCCGGCCTCCATCATCGCTTGGCTGCCGCAGCGGCTGCTGGGCATCATGGCCAACGACACGCTGCTGGCCGTGCCCTTCTTCACCTTGATGGGCCTGGTGCTGGAGCGCAGCGGCATGGCCGAGGACCTGCTCGACTCGGTGGGCCAGGTGTTCGGCCCCATGCGCGGCGGCCTGGCGCTGGCGGTGATCTTCGTCGGCGCGCTGCTGGCGGCCACCACCGGCGTGGTGGCGGCCTCGGTCATCTCGATGGGCCTGATTTCGCTGCCCATCATGATGCGCTACGGCTACAGCCGGCCGCTGGCCAGCGGCGTCATCGCCGCCTCGGGCACGCTGGCGCAGATCATTCCGCCCTCGCTGGTGCTGATCATCATGGCCGACCAGCTCGGCCGCAGCGTGGGCGACATGTACAAGGGCGCCTTCGTGCCGGCCTTCATGCTGGTGGGCATGTACGTGCTCTACATCGTGCTGCTGGCCATCTTCAGGCCCAGCATGGTGCCGGCGCTGCCGCCCGAGGCGCGCACCTTCCGCGAGCCCAACGGCAAGAGCGGCCACCAGTCGCTGCTGGTGGTGGCCGTGGTGTCGGCGCTGGTGTCGATCTTCCTGGCGCGCCACATGGCCGACGTGCACACCTGGTGGGAGGGCAAGCTGGTCGAATCCGTGCCGACCGACGAGAAGATCGTCGTCGCCATGTGCGGCGGCGTGTTCGTGGCCTGGCTCATCGCCGTGGTCAACCGCTTCCTCAAGCTGGGCCTGCTGTCCAAGCTGGCCGAGCGCGTGACCTTCGTGCTGATCCCGCCGCTGCTGCTGATCTTCCTGGTGCTGGGCACCATCTTCCTGGGCGTGGCCACGCCGACCGAGGGCGGCGCCATGGGCGCGGTGGGCGCGCTCATCATGGCCTGGCTGCGCGGCCGCATGAGCTGGTCGCTGCTGAAGCAGGCGCTGGCGGCCACCACCAAGCTGGCCTCGTTCGTGATGTTCATCCTGATCGGTGCCACCGTGTTCAGCATGGTGTTCCAGGCCGCCGACGGCCCGAAATGGGTGGAGCACCTGCTGGCCGACCTGCCGGGCGGCCAGGTGGGCTTTCTGATCCTGGTGAACGTGCTGATCTTCGTGCTTGCGTTCTTCCTGGATTTCTTCGAGCTGTCCTTCATCGTCGTGCCCCTGCTGGCGCCGGTGGCCGACAAGCTGGGCATCGACCTGATCTGGTTCGGCGTGCTGCTGGCGGTGAACATGCAGACCTCGTTCATGCACCCGCCGTTCGGCTTCGCGCTGTTTTACCTGCGCTCGGTAGCCCCCGAGAAACCGTATGTCGACAAGGTCACAGGCAAGGTCATGGACCCCGTGACGACGATGCAGATCTACAAGGGCGCCATTCCCTTCCTGGTGCTGCAATTGGTGATGGTGGCGGTGCTGATCGCCTTCCCTGGCCTGGTCACCGGCAGCCTGGACAAGAAGGTCGATGTCGACATGGACGCCGTGGGCGCGCAGATGCGCGACAGCCTGGGTGCGCCCAGCGCAGGCGACGCGGCGACGTCCGAAAACCTCTGGGGCAACGATGCCAGCGGCTCCGAGGCGCCCGCTGGCGCGGCGTCAGAGGCCGACGGGGCCGTCGCCCCTGCCGATCCCGCATCGGCCGCCAGCGCCGAAGAGTCGTCGGCCGCCCCCACCCCGGGCGGGTATGGCAGCGACGACCCCCTGAAGTCGCTGCAGGAATCTATAAAGAAATAGGCTCCCGCGCTTGCTGGACAAGCGCGAGCAGCTATTGAAAATGTAGTATTTTCAGATTCTTGAGAAACAAAAAAAGCCGCGATGCATCGCGGCTTTTTTGTTTCGGTGGCCGCGTGCAACACGGCCACCGTGGTGATCGAACGCGTCAGATCTTGAGCGTGTTCATGTACTGGTTGAACGGGTACTCGGAGAAGCGGTTCCAGAGGATCTGGTCGCGCTGGAAGTTGCGCATGTCGTCGTAGATCTTCTTGAACTCGGGCGACTTGGCCGAATGGGCAGCACACACTTCCTGCGTGGCCTTCCAGCCGGCGTCCATCACCGCCTTGGGGAACAAGGTGAGCTTGGTGCCGCCGCCCACCAGACGCTTGAGCGCGGGCGGGTTCTGGGCGCCGTACTTGGCCGTCATGTCCTGCGCCGCCACGGCACAGGCGGCTTGCAGGATGGCCTTGTTCTCGGCCGACAGGGCTTCGTACTTCTTGTTGTTGATGAAGAACTCCAGATCGGCGCTGCCTTCAAACCAGCCGGGGTAGTAGTAGTAGGGCGCGACCTTGTTGAAGCCGAGTTTTTCATCGTCGTAGGGGCCGACGAATTCAGCGGCATCCAGCGTGCCTTTTTCCAGCGCCTGGTAGATGTCGCCGGCCGGCAGGCTTTGCGCCACCACGCCCAGCTTGGCCATGGCCTCGCCGAAAATGCCGCCGCCCAGGCGCATCTTCAGACCCTTCAGGTCGGCCACGGACTTGATTTCCTTGCGATACCAGCCGCCCATTTGCGTGGTGGTGTTGCCGGCGCTCATGGTGCGGAAGTTGTACTTGGCGAAGAACTCGTTCAGGAGCTTGCCACCATTGCCGTGGAGCTTCCACGCCGCCATCTGCAGCGTCGTCAGGCCGAACGGAATCGCGCAGCTCATTGAGAAGATCGGGTCCTTGCCGGCGAAGTAGTAGGCGGCGGACTGGGCCATCTCGATGGTGTCCTTCTCCAGCGCGTCGACCACGCCGAAGGCCGGCATCAACTCGCCCGCCGGGTGCACGGACACTTCAAACTTGCCGCCCGACAGCGCCTTGACGGTCTGCGACATCTTCTCGGCGCTGCCGAAGATCGTGTCCAGCGACTTGGGAAAGCTCGAGGCCAGGCGCCAGCGCACGGCCGGCTGCGCGTGCACGGCAGGGGCCACGCCGGCGGCCAGAACCCCGGCAATGCCGGCGCGCTTGATGAGGGAACGACGATCCATGAGGTTTGACTCCTTGTTGAAGACGGTGTAACAAAAGACAAGCAGTTGAGTTTATCCCCGCCGCCGCCGCGCGCCGATTAGGGATTTACCTGTCGCCTTGGCGGCCTGTGCCTTTAGCCGACGACCTTGAGCACCGGCGCTGCTGGCCCAATCAGATCACCAAACCGGCCTCGCACGGAGGCTTCGATGCCCACTGCGTCCAGCCCCTGCAGTGCCAGCAGGCGCGCCGGGTCACCGTGCTCGATGAAGGCATCGGGCAGGCCAAGTTGCAGCAGCGGCTTGGCGATTTGGGCCGCCGCCAATGCCTCGGCCACCGCGCTGCCCGCGCCGCCCATCACCA
>JAGOVZ010000240.1 GCA_018060485.1 Ottowia sp.
GGGCGCGAAAGCCCGCTTCGGTTGCCATGTCTTCCGGGCGAAACTGCGCCCAGTAGCCGGTTTGCGCCTCACGGAAGGTGGGCACGCCCGATTCGGCGCTGATGCCCGCTCCGGTCAGCACGGCAATATGGGCTGCGCCCTGCAGCCATTGCCGCACCTCGTAAGCACCCGCAGGAAGAGCGATGTTCATGCGCGCAGCTTAGCAAGCCAGGGAAGTGCGGATTCTCGCGATCCTTTCTGCCGCGGCTGCCCGGGAGGCGCTCAGCCCGCCAGCCCCTGCTCCACCATCGCCACGGCGCGCTGGGCCATGGCCTCGATGTGCGCGGCGGGCAGCGCACGCAGCGGGCCGTCGAGCGCCAGCATGGCCAGGCCGTGCACTGCCGACCACGCCAGAAACTCGGCGCCCGGGCGCTGTGCCGCGCCCAGTGCGCCGGCAGTCACCATGTCGTCGAGCGTGCCGCACAGGATCTCGAACGGGTCGCGCCCGGTGTCGCCACGAAAGTCGTCGCGGCTGCCGTTGGCCACGTCGAAGGGCTGGGACACGAAGGCGGTGCGAAACAGGCCCGGCTCGGCCAACGCAAAGCGCACGTAGCCCGTGCCGACGGCCTTGAAAGCGGCGCGTGCCCGTGCAACAGGCGCGCTCAGGTGGCGCGTGGCGTGGTCGATCTCCGCCTCCATGGCACGTGCCATCAAGCCCAGTGCGGCGCCGCGCACGGCATCGAGCAATGCCGCATGGCCGGCGAAATGGCGGTAGGCAGCGTTGGGCACTACGCCGGCGCGGCGCGTGGCCTCGCGCAGCACCAGCGCCGGCGGCCCGCCCTCGCGCACCAGGGCAATGCCGGCGTCCAGCAGCGCGCGGCGCAAGTCGCCATGGCGGTAGGTAGGGCGCCGCGCGGTCTGACCCGCCGGTGCGGCAGGGGTCACAGGAGTGAGAGGAACGGAATGTGAAGCGCTCAAGACGGCGTCCCTGTTGTGCGAAGGGTTAAATGTGGACGCTGTTCATTTTACGACGGCACAATGAAGTGGACGTCGTACACATATTGTTCCATTTGCCGCTTTCTACAGGAGACCCGCATGGATACCAACCGCTTTCTCAACGGCTTCCTCTGCGCCGTGCCGACTGCGCGGCGCGACACATACCGCCCGCGCTCCGCCCCCTTGCAAGGAGACCCACCATGACCCCATCCAAAAACACCGTCTGCCTCTGGTACGACAACGACGCTGAAGAAGCAGCGCGGTTTTACGCCAGCACCTTTGCTGACTCGGCCGTCGGCGCCATCCACCGCGCACCGGGTGACTATCCCGCAGGCAAGGCGGGCGACGTGCTGGTGGTCGAATTCACCGTGCTGGGCCTGCCCTGCATGGGGCTGAACGGCGGGCCGGGCGTGGAGCACAGCCACGCGTTCTCGTTCCAGGTGTCCACCGCCGATCAGGCCGAGACCGACCGCTACTGGAACGCCATCGTCGGCCACGGCGGCCAGGAGGTGGAATGCGGCTGGTGCCGCGACAAGTGGGGCATCTCGTGGCAGATCACGCCCGTGGCACTGGCCCAGGCCTGGACCCACCCCGACCGCGCCGCCGCCAAGCGCGCCTTCGACGCCATGATGACCATGAAGAAGATCGACGTCGCTGCCATCGAGGCCGCGGTGGCGGGCCGCTGACCCGCCGCACCCCACACCTGTTCAACCCGGAGGCACCATGCAATTCACCCCCTACCTCAACTTCGACGGCAACTGCCGCGAGGCCTTTGCCTTCTACAAGGATCTGTTCAAGGGCACCGTGGTGCACCAGAGCACCTTCGGCGAGATTCCGCCAGACCCGCAGAACCCGCCGATCCCGCCCGAGGCGAAAGACCGCCTGATGCATGTGCACCTGCAGGTCGGCGCGCAGGCGCTGATGGGATCCGACACCCTGCCCGGCGCCAGCGACGTGTGCGCGGGCGGCTATGCCAAACCGCAAGGCCTGTGGGTGTCGATCCAGGCGGACGATGTCGCCGAAGGCCGGCGCGTGTTTGACGCCCTGGCGCAAGGCGGCCAGGTGACCATGCCGTTCGACAAGACCTTCTGGTCGGCCGGCTTCGGCATGGTGACCGACCGCTTTGGCACGCCGTGGATGGTCAACGTGAACGCCGGCTGAGAGCGCGGATCCGACCAAGGATGCAGGGCCGGCACACATCAGGCGCCGAAACCGAGGAAAAAACCATGACAAGTGTTCGCGTGGAGAGCTTCACCATCTCGCTCGACGGATATGGAGCGGGCCCGGACCAAAGCCTCGATGATCCGCTCGGCGTGGGCGGAACGCAGCTGCACCAGTGGCTTCTGCCGACCCGCACGCTCCAGCGCACGCTGTTCGGTAAGGACGGCGGCAGCACGGGGGTTGACGATGATTTCGCCGCGCGGGGCTTTCAGAATGTTGGCGCATGGATTCTGGGGCGCAACATGTTCGCCCCCTCGCGCGGCGAGTGGCAGGACAACACCTGGAAAGGCTGGTGGGGCGACGATCCGCCCTACCACGTTCCGGTCTTTATCCTGACCCACCATGCCCGGCCGCCGATCGAGATGGAAGGTGGCACAACGTTCCACTTCGTCACCGGCGGCATCCATGAGGCGCTTGAACGGGCACGCGATGCCGCTGGCGGCAAGGACGTGCGGATCGGCGGCGGAGCCAACACCATCCGGCAGTACCTGCGTGAAGGCCTTATCGACGAACTGCACATCGCCATCGCGCCGGTGTTGCTTGGCCGGGGAGAGCCGCTGCTGCAGGGGCTCGACCTGCGGGCGCTGGGCTACGAATGCGTTCAGTTCGTGGCGTCCGACAAGGCCACGCATGCCGTCCTGCGGCGCCACGCTCACCCGGCGCCTGAGCAGGCGTCGGCACAAGGCATGCCCAGGAAGATCACCGTCGAAACCAGTGTCCACGCGCCCATCGACCGCGTGTGGGCCGCATGGAATGACCCGCGCGCCATGGAGCAGTGGAACGCCGCCTCGCCCGACTGGCACACACCGCGCGCCAGCGTGGATTTGCGCGAAGGTGGCAAGTTCTGCGCGCGCATGCAGGCGCGGGACGGCAGCGTCGGCTTCGACTTCGAGGGCACGTACACCCGTGTCGCACCGCAGCGCCTGATCGAATACACCCTGGGCGACGGGCGCAAGGTGCGCGTCGAGTTCACTCCACTGGCCAATGGCATCAAGGTGCGCGAGTCCTTCGACGCCGAGGAGAGCCACAGCGCCGAACAGCAGCGCCAGGGCTGGCAAGCCATCCTGGACAACTTCGCGCGGTACGTCGAGCACCGCGCCTGATTCACCCACAGCAACGCAAGGAGCAACCCATGAAACCCAATCCCGTCGTCTGGTTCGAGATCCATGTGCAAGACATGGCGCGCGCGCGCAAGTTCTACGAAGCGGTGTTCCAGTGCCAGCTGGAAACACTGAAATCACCCGCGGGCGAAGCCAACGGCATGCAGATGCTGTCCTTCCCCGGCGACATGACCACCATGGGCGCCAGCGGCGCGCTGGTCAAGATGGAAGGAGTGCCCTCCGGGGGTGGCGGCGGCACGCTGGTTTACTTTGCCTGCGAGGATTGCGCTGTCGAGCAGGGCCGGGTCGAAAAGGCCGGCGGCAAGGTGTTCAAGCCGAAATTTTCGATCGGCGAATATGGCCAATGCGCTCTGGTGAACGATACCGAGGGCAACATGATCGGCCTGCATTCAATGAAATGACGCAGGCCGTGCAGGCTGGCTAGCCGCC
>JAGOVZ010000241.1 GCA_018060485.1 Ottowia sp.
CAAACAGGCCGGCGATGCGCTTGACGATGTGCTTGTGCTTGAAGTGGCCCAATTCGTGCGCCAGCACGGCCTCGACCTCGGGCGGGGTCAACTGCTCAAGCAGGGTGTCGAAGAACACCACGCGCTTGGCGGCGCCAAAGCCGGTGAAGTAGGCGTTGGCGTGCGCGCTGCGGCGGCTGCCGTCCATCACGAACAAGCCCTTGGCGGCAAAGCCGCAGCGCGCCATCAGGGCGCTGACGCGCGCTTTCAGCGATTCGTCCTGCAGCGGCTGAAACTTGTTGAACAGCGGCGCGATGACCGTGGGGTAGATCACCAGCATCAACAGGCTGAAGGCCGCCCACGCGCCCCACGTCCACAGCCACCACCAGGCGCCGGTGGCCTGCATCAGCCACAACACCAGCGCCGCCAGCGGCACGCCGATGGCGGTGCCGACCAATGTGGACTTGATCAGATCGCCCAGCCACAGGCGCAGGGTCATTTTGTTGAAGCCAAAACGCTCTTCGATGACGAAGGTCTGGTAGAGCGAAAACGGCAGGTCGATCAGCGCGTTGATGACGGCAAACGCCACCAATAGCGCCAGCGGCTGCAGCAGCGGCCGCGGGCCCACCGCATCCATCAAGGCGTTGTTGAGCCAATCCAGCCCGCCCAGCAGCGTCCAGCCCAGCAGCACGGCGCTGGCCAGCGCCAGCTCCAGCAGGCCGAAGCGCAGCTTGGCCACGGTGTAGTCGGCCGCGCGCTGGTGCGCATCCAGCGCGATGGTGCCCACGAATTCGGCCGGTACGGCGGCGCGGTGGCGCGCCACTGCGCGGATCTGGCGCGACGCCAGCCAGAACTTGACGGCCGCGTTGGCCAGCAGCGCCAGGCTGAACACCAGGCTGGTGACAAGGGCAGGGGAGAGGGATTCGTTCAAGGCGGGCTCGGCAGGATGTCAGGCGGCGAAGCTGCGAAGTTTAGGGCGCCGGGGCGGTGCGCAAGGGCGCGTCGGCACTTGGCCTGCGGCCGGCCGTGGACAATCGGGCGCCATGACCGAAGCTGTTTGCACCCCCGAGGCCGCGCCCGCGCTGGCCAAATCCGACCAGAACCTGGTCTGGCTCGACTGCGAAATGACCGGGCTCGACCCCGAGAAAGAGCGCCTGATCGAGATCGCCGTCGTCGTCACCGGGCCCGACTTGACGCCGCGCGTCGAAGGCCCGGTGCTGGTGATCCACCAGCCCGACAGCGTGCTGGACGCCATGGACACCTGGAACAAGGGCACGCACGGCCGCAGCGGCTTGATTGACAAAGTGAAGGCCTCCACGCTGACCGAGGACGAAGCCGCCGACCAGCTGATCGCCTTCTTGTCGCAGTACGTGCCCAAGGGCTGCTCGCCCATGTGCGGCAACACCATCGGGCAGGACCGGCGCTTTCTGGTCAAGTACATGCCGCGGCTGGAGGCGTTTTTTCACTACCGCAACATCGATGTCAGCACGCTGAAAGAGCTGGCGCGCCGCTGGCGGCCCGAGGTGGTGAATGGGTTCAAGAAGCAGCAGTCGCACACCGCGCTGGCCGACGTGCACGAGTCGATCGACGAGCTGGCGCACTACCGGGCGCACTTCATCCGGCTGGCCGATTGAGCGCAGCGCGAGCGCCGGAGTGTCGTCAGACTTTTTCCAACTCCGAGCGCCGGCTGTTGAGCGTGCCGAGGAAAGAATCGGCCTGTGGCCACGGCATGATTTCCGAATCCTGTTCGGCCTGATCGACCGCTTCGAGCACATGGTTGTGCCGGCGGCTGCGCTTGCGGTCTAGCGATTCGTGCAGCTGATGGCGGACGGCTTCGAGCCGGGCTTGCTCGCTTTGCGGCGGCAGCGAATCGGGGGCCGGCGTGCCGAGGAAATCGGCGCGCAGCCGGCCCGGGTCGGGCAGGGATTCGGCCGATATCACCCAATAGCCGATGCCGCACTGCGACAGCAGGGTCTGCTTGAGCTGCCGGTTGCCGCGCGACAGGCCGCGCGGGCCCATGACGTCGACGCAACCGAGCACGCGGCCGTTGTCGTCGCACACGCTGAAACTGCAATAGGCGCCGGCCAGCAGCTCAAACCATTCCTGGCCTTCGCCGGGCGCACGGGGCATGGTAAAGCGCGTCACGGGCAGCTTCACCATGACATGATGCTCAGGGAAAGTCTTGCGCAGCCAGTGCCAGGCGTGCCGTTGGCCACTGTTGGCGAGCGGCCGGGGGTTGAGCGGCCATTGCGCCGGCAGCCGACGTTTGGCCGCCGCGCTGCGCCGTTTGCCATCGCCACGCGGCAGCAGGTAAATGGTCAGTCCCAACCCGGCAGCGAGCAAGCCCACTGCGACCAGAATGAAGATCAAAATCCCGGTCGAACCGGTGGATGGACTCAACGCTTGCTCCCTTGCGCGTGTTCGCGCTGTATTTATTCGCCAAGTGTTACATAAGTATCAATGGAAGTGGTACCCACCTTCCGTAGGTCGATGACCATACTGCCAAAAATGTCATAGACGGTGCCATACCGATCACCCTATCCATACCTTCTTTTGGTGATGCATGCGCCTGAGCGAACTTCTGTATTCACAAGGTTTTGGCACGCGCCGGCTGTGCGCGGGGCTGATCGAAAACGGCCTGGTGACGGTGCGCGGCGAGGTTTTGAGCGAACCGGCCACCGAAATTGACGTGGCGACATCGCCCGTGGACTACACCGTTCAGGGACAGTCCTGGGAGTATCAGCAACGCGCTTACGTCATGTTGAACAAACCGGCGGGCTACGAGTGCTCGCACCGACCCGGCGCCTGGCCGAGCGTCTACACGCTGCTGCCGGCGCCGTTGCGCCAGCGGCCGACGCCGGGCAAAGTACAGGGTGTGCAGGCGGTCGGAAGGCTGGATCAGGACACCACCGGCCTGCTGCTGCTGTCGGACGACGGCGCCTTCATCCACCGCATGAATTCGCCGCGCCACCACGTGCCCAAGGTGTACGAGGTGACCACCAAGCACCCACTGGACGAGCGGCAGATCACCCGCCTGAAATCCGGCGTGGTGCTGGACGACGACCCGAAACCCGTCGCGGCCGCAGATGCGCAGGCGCTGGGCGAGCACCACTTGCAGCTCACGCTGACCGAGGGCAAGTACCACCAGGTCAAGCGCATGGTGGCGGCGGTGGGCAACCGGGTCGAGGCGCTGCACCGCTCGCGCATTGGCGGCTTGGCGCTACCCACCGATCTTGCGCCGGGCGAGTGGCGCTGGCTTGGTGAGGACGAACTGGCCAGCCTCAAGACCGGCTGAGCACCCTGTGGTTGATTTGAAGGTGTTTTTGTCGCCTTGCGCAAGTCCAGCATGCGCAAGCAGCTATCAATACAATAGTATTCGACGACCGTCATGGCCGATCAGGCGGCTGCCTGACCGGCCATGACGCGCCTCGGCGCTGCGTCACGCGCAGGCGCGCCTCGTCGCTGCGGCCGTCGCGGCTGGCGGTCACGACCACGTCGTAGCGCGAGCCCGGCGCGCCGGCCGGCATGAACTGAAAGCTGAAGTTGCCGGCGGCATCGGCCGTCAGTGCAGGTTGGCGGCAATGCCGTTGATGTCAAAACTGGCTTGCGCACCCGGCGCGCCCTGCACGGTGAACACCCGTTCCGTGCCCGGCGACAGGCGGGGCACGGGCGCGGCGGCAAAGCTGTCGATGCGCAGCGTGGCGGCCGGCGGCGGCGTGCCGTCACCGGCCGACGCGGGAATGGTGTAGCTGGCGCTATTGGTCAG
>JAGOVZ010000061.1 GCA_018060485.1 Ottowia sp.
GAAGGTGGTGGCGGTGCGTGCGGCGACTGAAGAAGAGCTGGAGCGCGGCAGCGTAGGCACGGGGTTCTTCCGGCTGCAACCGATGGCGCCTGGCAGCCCGCACGTCCATTGATGGCTTCATCGGCAAAGAAAAACGGCACCCTTCGGTGCCGTTTTTCATGGGGGCCCATGGCGGCCGATTTCAGCGGTACAGCTGATCGCCATCGGCGCGCACGCGGTCGCCAATCTGCACGTTCGGCGCCTGCGCGTAGTCGAACTGGCGCGTGCCGCCGTTGTCGAACTGCACGGTGACGCGATAGTGGTCGACGGTGCCGCGGTTCATGTTCTGCTCCAGCGCGCGGCCAATCAAGGCCCCGCCAACCACACCGACCACCGTGGCAGCGGTACGGCCCGAGCCACCGCCCACCTGGTTGCCGGCCAGACCGCCCACGGCACCGCCGACGACGGCACCGGCAATCCCTTGCGACTGCCCGCCGCGCACGTACTCGACGTTGGTCACGCGACCAAACTGCGCGTAGCCAGGGTTCGACGGGTAGCTGGTCGTCGGGGTGTTGGGGTATTGGTTGGAGTACGGGCCTGGCGCGGCGCACGCCACCAGCGCGGCGGCTGCGGTAACCACGGCAAGGGAAGACACCAGACGTTGGGTAATTTGCATTTGATTCTCTCCTGAAGATTCAGGCATCCATCTGAACGCCTGGGTGATTAACGCATCACGTGGATATTTGAACGACCCAGCGGCACGAACGCCACGCGCCTCGTGCGCTTGCCCTTGTCAGCGACACAGCGCTGTCCGCGTAGGAACAGGCCTACCCGCGGCCGGTCGAGCCATAGCCGCTGGTGCCGCGCGCCGATGCCTCGAACGAGTCAACCACCCTGAACGTCGCCTGTGCTACGGGCACGATGACCAGTTGCGCGATGCGCTCCATGGGCTCGATGGTGAACGCGGTGGGGCTGCGGTTCCAGGCGCTCACCATCAGCTGGCCCTGGTAATCGCTGTCGATCAAGCCCACCAGATTGCCCAGCACGATGCCGTGCTTGTGACCCAATCCCGAGCGCGGCAGGATCAGCGCCGCATAGGCGGGGTCGGCCAGGTGAATCGCCATGCCGGTGGGCACGAGTTGCCAGGCGCCGGGCTGCAGCGTCAACGGCGCATCGAGGCAGGCGCGCAAATCCAGCCCCGCGCTGCCCGGCGTAGCGTAAGCCGGCATCTGCGCGCGCAGGCGCTCGTCGAGGATCATCACGTCGAGGTTCATGCCTCCAACCCCGACACGCGCCGCGCAATCTCGGCGATCAGTTGCTGCGCCAGCACGCGTTTGCTGGCGTGCGGCAACTCAAGCACACCCTCGTCATCGACCAGCAGCAGCGCGTTGTCGTCCCTGCCAAACGTGGCGGGGCCGATGTTGGCCACCAGCAGCGGCACGCCCTTGCGCGCTCGCTTGGCTTGCGCGTTGGCTTCCAGGTTTTCGCTCTCGGCGGCAAAGCCGACGCAATACAGCTCGCCCGATTGCGCGCGCGGCGAGTGCGCGATCTCGGCCAGGATGTCGGGGTTCTCGACAAACGACAATTGCGGCACCTCGCCAGAGCCATCTTTCTTGATCTTGTGCTCTGCCTGCGTGGCGGGTCGCCAATCGGCGACCGCTGCCGTTGCTATGAAGATGTGAGCTGCCTGCGCTTGTTGGACGGCCGCTGCGTGCATGTTTCGCGCTGAATCCACGTCGATGCGCTGCACGCCGCGTGGGGTCGGCAGATGCACCGGGCCGGCGATCAGCGTCACGTCGGCGCCCGCCTCGCGCGCGGCGCGGGCAATGGCGAAACCCATCTTGCCGGACGACAGGTTGGTGATGCCACGCACCGGGTCGATGGCCTCAAACGTCGGCCCGGCGGTGACCAGCACGCGCTGGCCGAGCAGCGGCTTGGGCGCCAGGTAGGCGATCAGCTCTTCCAGCAACTCGCTCGCCTCCAGCATGCGGCCGTGGCCGAATTCGCCGCACGCCTGGTCACCCCGGGCCACGCCCAGCACCACCGCGCCGTCCTCGGCAATCTGGCGCAGGTTGCGCTGCGTGGCGGGGTGCGCCCACATCTCGCGGTTCATGGCCGGCCCGATCAGCAAGGGCACGCGCGCGATGGGTCGCGCCAGACACAGCAGCGGCAGCAGTTCGCCCGCCCGCCCTTGCGCGAGTTGCGCGATGAAGTCGGCGCTGGCGGGCGCGATGACGATGGCATCCGCCTCGCGGCTCAGGTTGATGTGCGCCATGTTGTTATCGGGCCGCGCATCCCACTGCGACACGTACACCGGCCGGCCCGACAGCGCCTGCATGGCCACCGGCGTGATGAACTGGCAGGCCGCCTCGGTCATCACCACCTGCACCGTGGCGCCGGCCTTGACGAGCGCGCGGCAAAATTCCGCCGCCTTGAAGCACGCCGCGCCGCCCGACAGGCCCAGCACGATGTGGCGATGGGCCAGTTCGCCCGATGTGTCCGCTGCGTTCATGGCGGGCAATGTAGCAGAGGCTGAATGGCTGGCGGTCGGGCGAAACTTCAGAGTCAAAACAGGCGCTGGCGCTTGTCAGGCAATCGCGGGCAGCTATTTATTCGATAGTAAACCCAAGAAATTCGAGCATCCAGGTCAGCGATGCCGTGTCCCGGGGCGACATCTATAATCGAAATTTCCCACCGAGCGAAGGTATTGCGCCTTCGTCCTGACATGACCAAATTCGTCTTCGTCACCGGCGGTGTGGTGTCTTCCCTGGGCAAGGGAATCGCCTCGGCCTCCCTGGCCGCGATCCTCGAATCGCGCGGCCTCAAAGTCACCCTCATCAAGCTCGATCCGTACATCAACGTCGATCCGGGCACCATGTCGCCGTTTCAGCACGGCGAGGTGTTCGTCACCGACGATGGCGCCGAAACCGACCTCGATCTGGGCCATTACGAGCGCTTCATCACCACGCGGATGAAGAAGGCCAACAACTTCACCACCGGCCAGATCTACAAGAGCGTGCTCGAAAAAGAGCGGCGCGGCGACTACCTGGGCAAGACGGTGCAGGTGATTCCGCACGTCACCAACGAGATCCAGGATTTCATCAAGCGCGGCGCCGGCTTTGGCACGGCCGGCGCGGTGGACGTGGCGATTGTCGAGATCGGCGGCACGGTGGGCGACATCGAATCGCTGCCGTTTCTGGAAGCGGTGCGCCAGCTCAGCTTGAAGCACGGGCCGAACAACTCGGCCTTCGTGCACCTGACCTACCTGCCGTGGATCGCGGCGGCGGGCGAGCTGAAAACCAAGCCGACCCAGCACACCGTGCAAAAGCTGCGCGAAATCGGCATCCAGCCCGACGCCCTGCTCTGCCGCGCCGACCGCCCGATCCCCGAGGAAGAGCGCGAAAAGATCAGCCTGTTCACCAACGTGGCCGAATGGGGCGTCATCAGCATGTGGGACGTCGACACCATTTACAAGGTGCCGCGCATGCTGCACGAGCAAGGGCTGGACGGCCTGATCTGCGACAAGCTGCGCCTGAACACGCCGCCCGCCAACCTGAAGCGCTGGGACGCGCTGGTGCACGAGGTGGAGCACCCGCAGCACGAGGTGCGCATCGCCATGGTGGGCAAGTACGTCGAGCTGTCCGACAGCTACAAGTCGGTCAACGAGGCGCTGCGCCACGCCGGCATGCACAACCATGCGCGCGTGAAGATCGACCACATCGATTCGGAAACCATCACGCCCGCCAGCGTGGCCCAACTGGCGCAGTACGACGCCATTCTGGTGCCGGGCGGGTTCGGTTCGCGCGGGGTCGAGGGCAAGATCGCCACCGCCCGCTATGCGCGCGAGCACCAGGTGCCGTACTTGGGCATTTGCTTGGGCATGCAGGTCGCCACCATTGAGTACGCGCGCCACGTCGCTGGCCTGGCCGACGCCAACAGCACCGAGTTCGACCCCGCCACGCCGCACCCCGTCATCGCGCTCATCACCGAGTGGAAGGACAAGGACGGCAGCGTGCAAAAGCGCGATGCGAAGTCCGACCTTGGGGGAACCATGCGCCTGGGCGCGCAAAGCGCCGACGTGCAGGCCGGCACGCTGGCGCACCGCATCTACGGCGACGTGGTGACCGAGCGCCACCGCCACCGCTACGAGGCCAACGTCAACTACCTGGACAAGCTGCGCGATGCGGGCCTGGTGATCTCTGCCCTCACGCAGCGCGAGCACCTGACCGAGATCGTCGAGCTGCCGCAAAGCGCGCACCCCTGGTTCATCGGCGTGCAGTTTCACCCGGAGTTCAAGAGCACGCCGTGGGATGGCCACCCGCTGTTCAACGGCTTCATCGAGGCGGCACTGGCGCACCAAGCGGCGCGCGCCGGCCAAGACGCGGCCAAGACACTGAAGGCCGTCAAATGAAGCTGTGCGGCTTCGACGTCGGGCTGAACCAGCCCTTTTTTCTGATTGCCGGCCCCTGCGTGGTCGAGAGCGAACAGCTGCAGATGGACGTGGCCGGGCAGCTGAAAGAAATCACGGCCGGCCTGGGCATCCCCTTCATCTTCAAAAGCAGCTACGACAAGGCCAACCGCTCGTCGGGCACCAGCTTTCGCGGCCCGGGCATGGACAAGGGTCTTGAAATCCTCGCCAAGGTCAAGCGCGAACTGAACGTGCCCGTGCTGACCGACGTGCACACCGAGGCCGAAATTCCCGCCGTCGCGCAAGTGGTCGATGTGCTGCAGACGCCCGCCTTCCTGTGCCGCCAGACCGATTTCATCCGCGCCGTCGCGCAATCGGGCAAGCCGGTCAACATCAAGAAGGGCCAGTTCCTCGCGCCCCACGACATGAAGAACGTCATCGACAAGGCCCGCGCCGCCGCGCGCGAGGCGGGCCTGCCCGAAGACAGCTTCATGGCCTGCGAGCGCGGCGCCAGCTTTGGCTACAACAACCTGGTCAGCGACATGCGCAGCCTGGCCATCATGCGCGAGACGGGCGCGCCGGTGGTGTTCGACGCCACGCATTCGGTGCAGCTGCCGGGCGGCCAGGGCACGTCCAGCGGCGGTCAGCGCGAAATGGTGCCGGTGCTGGCTCGTGCCGCAGTGGCGGTGGGTGTGGCGGGGTTGTTCATGGAGACGCACCCCGATCCCAAGAACGCGCTCAGCGACGGCCCGAACGCCGTGCCGCTCAAGCACATGAAGGCGCTGCTGGAGACGCTGTTGGCGCTCGACCAAGTGACCAAGCGCCAACCCTTGCTTGAAAACGATTTCTCAGCTTAAAGAAGGAACCTGCCATGCCCAGCGGCTACATCATCGCCAACGTCCGCGTCACCAACCCCGAGCAGTACGAGGAGTACAAGAAATGGTCCACCGCCGCCTTCAAGGCGCATAACGCCGAAATCTGTGTACGCGGCGGCCAAGTCGAGGTGATGGAGGGCGACTGGCAGCCTGAGCGCGTGGTGATCGCCAAGTTTCCGAGCTTCGACGCCGCCAAGGCTTTCTACGATTCGGCCGAATACCTGAAAGCCCGCCAGGCACGCGAAGGCGCCGCCATCATGCGGCTGGTGGTGGTCGAGGGCGTGTGAACGCTGCACCCTTAAAACTACGATATTGATAGCTGCTCGCGCTTGTCAGACAAGCGCCAGAGCCACTTTTCACTCAAATTCTTCAGACTTCAAGGAAAGACTTCATGAGCGCCATCGTTGACATTGTCGGCCGCGAAATCCTCGACAGCCGCGGCAACCCCACCGTCGAATGCGACGTGCTGCTGGAAAGTGGCGTGATGGGCCGTGCCGCCGTGCCATCGGGCGCTTCCACCGGCTCACGCGAGGCGATCGAGCTGCGCGATGGCGACAAGGCGCGCTACGGCGGCAAGGGCGTGCTCAAGGCGGTCGAGCACATCAACACCGAAATCTCCGAAGCCGTGCTGGGCCTGGATGCGAGCGAGCAGGCCTTTCTCGACAAGACCATGATCGACCTCGACGGCACGGAGAACAAGTCGCGCCTGGGCGCCAACGCCATGCTGGCGGTGTCGATGGCCGTGGCGCGCGCGGCGGCCGAAGAATCGGGCCTGCCGCTGTACCGCTACTTCGGCGGCATGAACGGCACGCAATTGCCGGTGCCGATGATGAACGTCATCAACGGCGGCGCGCACGCCAACAACTCGCTTGATCTGCAGGAATTCATGATCGTGCCGGTGGGCGCGAGCAGCTTCCGCGAAGCGCTGCGCCAGGGCGCCGAGGTGTTCCACGCGCTCAAGAAAATCATCGACGGCAAGGGCATGTCGACCGCGGTGGGCGACGAAGGCGGCTTTGCGCCCAGCGTGGAGAACCACGAAGCCGCCATCCAGCTCATCCTGCAAGCCATCTCGGACGCCGGCTACACCCCCGGCCAGGAGATCGTGCTGGCGCTCGACTGTGCCGCCAGCGAGTTCTACAAGGACGGTAAATACGTGCTGGCCGGCGAAGGGGGTCTGCAGCTCGACGCCGCCGGCTGGACCGACATGCTGGCCACCTGGGTCGACAAATACCCCATCATCAGCATCGAAGACGGCATGGCCGAAGGCGACTGGGACGGCTGGAAGCTGCTGACCGAGCGCTTGGGGCAAAAGGTGCAACTGGTGGGCGACGACCTGTTCGTCACCAACACCAAGATCCTGAAAGAAGGCATCGACAAGCACATCGCCAACTCGATCCTCATCAAGATCAACCAGATCGGCACGCTGACCGAGACCTTCCAGGCCATCGAGATGGCCAAGCGCGCGGGCTACACCGCGGTCATCAGCCACCGCTCGGGCGAGACCGAAGATTCCACGATTGCCGACATTGCCGTGGGCACCAACGCGGGGCAGATCAAGACCGGTTCGCTGTCGCGCTCCGACCGCATGGCCAAGTACAACCAGCTGCTGCGCATCGAGGAAGACCTGGGCGACATGGCCGAATACCCGGGGCGCGCGGCCTTCTACAACCTGAGGTAAGGCGCTGTCAGGGTCTGGCGCTATACTGAAACGATAGCAGCCAAGTCCCACGCCGCTGGCCTTTCACCCTTGTCATGACCAATCGCGTCGTCCCGTTCGTGCTGATCGTGCTGCTGGTCGTCATCCACGCCCAGCTGTGGGTCGGCCGCGGCAGCCTGCCCAACGTGACGGCGCTGCAGCGCAAGGTGGATCAGCAAAAGGCCGCCAACGCGCAGGCGCGCTTGGTCAACGAGCAACTGGCGTCTGAAGTGCAGGATTTGCGCGCGGGCCTCGGCATGGTTGAAGAGCGCGCGCGGATCGAGCTGGGCATGGTCAAGCCCAATGAGATTTTTGTGCAGGTGACGCCGCGCTGACAACGCGCGCCGGGCTCAGTAATCCGGCTGCCAGTCCACCGTGATCCGCTTGGCCTGCAGATCGACCTCGTCCACATAGGCGTCCACAAACGGAATCATCCGCTCCTGAGCCTTGCCGTCTGCTTCGTAGCCGATCACCAGCACCTGCTGCGGGCCAGTCGCCATCAGGTCGGTCACCTGGCCCAGTGCCACGCCGTCGCGGTTGACCACGGCCAGTCCGATCAGGTCGACCCAGTAGTACTCACCCTCTTCCGGCGTCGGAAATGACGAGCGCGCGATGAAAATGCGCGCGCCCTTCAGCGCCTCGGCCGCGTTGCGGTCGGGCACCTCGTGCGCGCAGGCGACCACGCTGGCGGCGTGCTCGCGCGCTTCCTTGATCTTCAGCAGCAGCGTGCCGGTGAAGGCGGGCATCACCACGCGCTCGGGCGGCTGCAGATACCAGCGTTTGGAAGAAAAAAGCGCCTCGGGCGAGGCGCTGTAGGGCTGAATCTTGAGCCAGCCCTTGATGCCCCAGGCGTCCAGCACGCGGCCGACTTCGACCGCGTCTGCCGGCAACTCGGCCGGCTCGGGCGCTGCGGGCGGGATCAAGCTCAGGCGGTGGCGGGCTGGGCCTTGGCGGCCTGGCGAACCAGGCGCTGCACCGTTGGCGACGCCTGGGCGCCGACGCCGATCCAGTGGTTCAGGCGGTCGGTGGCAACGCGCAGGCCTTCTTCACCCTCGACCGCGCCGGGGTTGTAGAAGCCGATGCGCTCGATGAAGCGACCATCGCGGCGCACGCGCTTGTCGGCGACGACGATGTTGAAGAAAGGACGGCCCTTGGAGCCGCCGCGGGAAAGACGAATAACGACCATGATGTGTGCAATCTCTGGGTGGTGGACTCGGCGCCCTGGCTGCGGGTTGTGGCCCCAGCTTCAAGGCGCCCAGGTTCTTCCGATGTTGAGACACGCGACATGGCCACCCGGCCAGCGACACATCGAAAAGCCTATGATTATAGCTGGCCTCTCTCAGCACACGCCGCCCGGCCGTACGTGCGCCCTCTTTTCCCCTGCTCACCCCTCTCCGCATGCGCAACAAGAACAAGACCCTTGCCACCTGGCTCACTTTCCTCGGCGGGCCGCTCGGCCTGCACCGCTTTTACCTCAAGGGCTTTGGCGACCTGCTGGGCTGGTTGCTGCCGATTCCAACCGCGCTGGGCCTGTACGGCATCGAGCGCGTGCAGCAGTTGGGGCAGGACGACCACTGGAGCTGGCTGCTGATTCCGCTGCTGGGCTTCACCATTGCCGGCTGCGCGCTGATGGCCATCATCTACGGCCTGATGACGCCCGAGAAATGGAACGCGCGCTTCAACCCGCAGCTTGACCCTGACGCCGCGCCCGGCCGCACGAACTGGTTGACCGTCTTCGGCATCGCCGCCGCGCTGATGATCGGCACGGCGGTGCTCATGGCGTCGCTGGCGTTCAGCTTTCAGCGTTACTTCGAATACCAGATCGAAGAGGCGCGCAAGATCTCGCAATAGGGGCTCTGATCAAAAAATGCCTCCAGCGCTTGCCCAGAAAGCGCAGACAGCTACGTTTTTGATAGTTTCTAGAACAACGCCCAGCTGATCCAGTACGCCAGCGCCGCAACGAACGCGCTGGCCGGAATGGTCAGCACCCACGCCCACACGATGTTGCCCGCCACGCCCCAGCGCACCGCCGACGCGCGCTGGGTGGAGCCCACGCCGACGATGGCGCCGGTGATGGTGTGCGTGGTCGACACCGGCACGCCCAGCCCGGTGGCGATGAACAGCGTCAGCGCCCCGCCCGTCTCGGCGCAGAAGCCGCCCACGGGTTTCAGCTTGGTGATCTTCTGCCCCATGGTCTTGAC
Source organism: Ottowia sp. (assembly GCA_018060485.1). Lineage (GTDB taxonomy): Bacteria > Pseudomonadota > Gammaproteobacteria > Burkholderiales > Burkholderiaceae_C > Ottowia. Next base: position 9,160 of record JAGOVZ010000061.1, read on the forward strand.
GATGCGCCAGCCGCCAAACATGGTGCCCGCCGCAATCGCCGTGTAGCAGCTGACGATGGCCCACAGCGGCGGCGCGCTGTCGCCCGCGGCCGTGTAGCCGGTGGCGATGAGCAGCATCCAGATGATGCCGATGGTCTTTTGCGCGTCGTTGCCGCCGTGGCCCAGGCTGTAGGCGCCGGCGCTCACCAGTTGCAGCCGGCGAAACCATTTGTCGATGCGGCTCGGGCGCGTGCGCCTGAAGATCCACGCCACCGCCACCATCATCAGCGAGCCGAACATAAAGCCCAGCAGCGGCGAGATGAAGATGAAGGCCACCGTCTTCAGAATGCCGCCGGCGATCAACTGCCCGATCCCGCCCTTGGCGATCACCGCACCCACGATGCCGCCGATCAGCGCGTGCGACGAGCTGCTGGGAATGCCGTAGTACCAGGTCACCAAATTCCAGGTGATGGCGCCGATCAGCGCGCCAAACACCACGTGCACGTCCACCACGCCCGGTTGCACGATGCCCTTGCCCACCGTGGCCGCCACGCTGAGGTGAAACACGAAGATGGCGATGAAGTTGAAGAAGGCCGCAAACACCACCGCCTGCGTGGGTTTCAGCACGCCGGTGGAAACCACGGTGGCGATCGAGTTGGCGGCGTCGTGAAAGCCGTTCATGAAGTCGAACGCGATCGCCAGCGCGACCAGCATCACAACGACCCAGAGGGCGGCTTGAGCAGTTTCCATGGATGTTTTCGGGGGTTTGCCAATGACAGAATGACTTCGCCGCGTTGCGGCCTCAATGACGAAACGACGGGCCCGTCATGGCGCTCAGGCGCCGTCATCGAAGCGCAGCAGCAAGGTCATTTCGTCATGAGTTTTCCAGCACGATGCCTTCGATCTGGTTGGCCACGTCCTCGCACTTGTCGGTCACGGTTTCCAGCAGCTCGTAAATGGCTTTCATCTTGATCAGCTCGCGCACGTCGGGCTCTTCGCGGAACAGCTTGCTCATGGCGCTGCGCATCACGCGGTCGGCGTCGGATTCAAGCTGGTCGATCTCCTCGCAGGTCTTGAGCGCCGCCTCGGCGGTGGCCGGCTCGGCGATCTTGCCGAGCAGCCGCACCGCCGCCTGCACGCGCTGGCAGCACTTCAGCGACAGATCGGTCAGGCGCACGATTTCATCGGTCATGTGATGGACGTCGTACAGCGCCATGGTCTCGGCCGAGTCCTGCAACAGATCGGCCACGTCGTCCATCAGGTTGATCAGGCCGTGAATCTGCTCGCGGTCAATCGGCGTGATGAAGGTGGTGTGAATCAGGCGGTTGACCTCGTGCGTGATGCGGTCGGCGGCGCGCTCGGCGTTGTCCACATCCTGCGCGTACTTGGCGCGCAAATGCACGTCGGCGTAGTGCGCCACCAGCTGCTGGAACGCCTGCGCCGCCTCGACGACGCGGTCGGCGTGCTGGTTGAACAGCTCAAAAAAATTGCCCTCCTTGGGCAACAGCTTGCTGAACAGCATGGGTGGGGGCTCCGCGGGTTTCTATGACGAGTGCGTGAAATCGGCATGACCGTTTCATGACTTTTCTCAAGTGTAGCCGCGCCAACGCGCCGGCTGGCTGACAAGCCTCAAGCGCTGCGGAAGATGAAATACACCGCGCCCACCATGCACAGCGCCGCCCAAAGGTAGTCGAGCTTGAGCGGCTCGCGCAGGTACAGCACGGCAAACGGCACAAACACCACCAGCGTGATCACCTCCTGCATGATCTTGAGTTGACCGACGCTGAACTGCGTGTGCCCGATGCGGTTGGCCGGCACCTGCAGCAGGTACTCGAACAGCGCAATGCCCCAGCTGATCAGCGCCGCGATGTACCACGGCGCGGTGGCCAGATTCTTCAGGTGCCCGTACCACGCAAACGTCATGAAGACGTTGCTGGCCATCAGCAGCAGCACGGTCTGCCACGACACGGGCAGCGATTGCAGGGTTTGCATCATGGGTTGGGGTGACTACGGTTTTGATAGCTGCTTGCGCTTGATGGGCAAGCGCTGGCGCTGTTTTTCATTCAGAACGTCAGCTCAGCCGCTCAATCCGCTGCCCCGCCACCGCCGCCAGGGCAGCAGCCGGCACGAGATCGGGCGCAATCTCGGCCAGCGGTATCAGCACGAAGGCGCGCTCCATCATGCGCGGGTGCGGCACGGTCAGCGACGGGCTGTCGATGCGCGCGTCGCCGTAGAGCAGCAGATCAAGATCGAGCGTGCGCGGCGCGTTTCGATAGGGACGCTCGCGGCCTGCGCGCTGCTCCAGTTGTTGAAGCGCGAGCAGCAAATCCGGCGCGGTCAGGCGTGTGGAAACAGCAGCCACAGCGTTGATGAAATCAGGGCCTTGTGCATCGACTGGCGCGCTGCGGTACAGATGCGAGCGCGCCTCCAGCCGTGTGTCCGCCAGTCGATTCAGCGCATCGATGGCCGAGGCCACGACGGCGGCGGCGTCGCCCAGGTTGGCGCCGAGCGCGACATAGGCGATCACCGGCGCACGCGCCGCAGCGGCACTCACGCGTCGCCGGAAGGTTCCACGCCGCCGCCCTGCCCCTCAGCGCCACCGCCGCCCGACGGCTTGCGCCGGCGCCGCCGGCGCTTTTTGGCCGGCGTAGGCGAGGCCTCGTCGCCCTCGCCAGACGCTTCAGATTCAATAGCTGCTGGCGCTTGTCCCTCCTGCGTCGGCGCTTGTTTTGGCACCCGGTGCGTGCGCGGTGGCTGCTGCTTCTTGCTGCGTTGCTGCTCGGCACGCAGCTCGCGCACCAGGCTTTCGCGCTCGCCGTCGTCGGCCAGGCTGAAGGCCTGCCACCAGTCGGCCAGTTCTTCATCGATCTCGCCCACATCGGCACGCAGGCGCAGAAAGTCGAAGCCGGCGCGAAAGCGCGGCTGCTCGGCCAGGCTGAAGGGGGTGTTGCCGCTGCGCTTTTCAAAGCGCGGCTGCATCATCCAGATCTCGCGCATGTCGGCGCCCAGCTTGCCGCGGCCCGACACGTCGCCGATGCGGGCGTC
>JAGOVZ010000242.1:0-1340 GCA_018060485.1 Ottowia sp.
TCCACCGTGGGCGTGTCGCTGGACGCCATGCGCTATCACACCGAGAGCGTCTCGCGCGGGCTGCACCGGGTGCAGGCCACGGCCTGGCTGATCGCCGACCTGCCGTTTGGCAGCTACCACGAGTCGCCCGAGCAAGCCCTGCGCTCAGCCACCATGCTGATGCAGGCCGGCGCGCACATGGTCAAGCTGGAAGGCGGCGGCTGGACGGCGCCCACGGTGCGCTTTCTGGTCGAGCGCGGCATCCCCGTGTGCGCGCACCTGGGCCTGACGCCGCAGACCGTGCACGCGCTGGGCGGCTACCGCGTGCAGGGGCGCGATGAGGCGGCCGCGCAAACCTTGCGCCGCCACGCGCTGGAACTGCAGGACGCCGGCGCCGCCATGCTGGTGCTGGAGATGGTGCCCGCCGCCCTGTCGGCGCAGCTCACGCACGAGCTGCCGCGCTGCGCCACCATCGGCATCGGCGCCGGCCGCGGCACCGCCGGCCAGGTGCTGGTGATGCACGACATGCTGGGCGTGAACCTGGGTAGGAACCCGAAGTTCGTGCGCAACTTCATGCAGGACGCCGGCAGCGTGCGCGGCGCCATCGAGGCCTATGTGCGCGCGGTGAAGGACGGCAGCTTTCCGGACGACGCGCTGCACGGCTGGTAGACCGCGGCGCTTCACTATCGATAGCTGGTCGCGCTGGCCACACAAGCGCTGGTGCCGTTTTTCATGCTTATCGACAATCGACCGCTTCTTCTCTTTGAACGCAAAGGGCGCAGAGGTTTCGCAAAAGGCGCAAAAAGCTTCCAAGGATTTTTTTGCGGGCTTTTGCGCCATCTTTGCGCCTTTTGCGTTCAAAACGATTCAGAACGACCCAAACATCGTGCCCAGCGCGATCACCACGCTCAGCGCGATGAGCGGAATCACGATGGTCATCGCCGCGATGTTCAGGTACGACTGCTTGTGCGTCAGCTTGCAGATCGACAGCAGCGTGATGATGGCGCCGCAGTGCGGCAGCGAATCGAACACGCCGGCCGACATCACCGCCACGCGGTGCAGCAAATCGGGGCTGATGCCGGCTTCGTTGGCCATGCGCAAGTAGTCGGCGCCCAGCGTCTGCAGCGCAATCGACAAACCGCCCGACGACGAGCCGGTGATGCCGGCCAGCACGTTCATGGCCACGGCCTCGCTGATCAGCGGGTTGCTCGACACGTTCAGCACCGCGTCGCGGATGATGGCAAAGCCGGCCAGGCTGGCGATGACGGCGCCGTAACCCACTTCCGACGCGGTGTTGAAAATCGGCAGCATCGAACCCAGCACGCCCTTGTTGATGCTTTGCTGCAGGTTGGCCCAGCAGC
>JAGOVZ010000242.1:1440-3730 GCA_018060485.1 Ottowia sp.
CCAGCAGCAGCACGATGATCGACACCACCAGCGCAATGATCAGCGCCCACATGCCGGTCTGGCGCGTGGCGTCCATGGTCGGAAAGCGCTCTTTCAGAAACGCCCAGTCCATGCCCGGGAAGATGCCGTAGGTGAACAACGCGTTGATGCCGATCACCAGCACCAGCGGAAGCAGCGCCAGCATGAGCGGCATGGTGCGGCTGGGGTCACCACTCATGTCGGCTTCGCCCACCATGGCGCGCAGGCCGGCGTCGTTGTCGTCGTGCTCGCCATAGCCCTCGCCGGCGGCGCGCGCGGCCTTCTCGCGCGAGCGCAGCCACAAGATGCCCAGCGTGAACATGATGGCACCGCCAATCAGTCCCAGGCCCGGCGCCGAGAAGGTGTTGGTGCCGAAATACTTGATCGGAATCGCGTTCTGGATCGATGGCGTGCCCGGCAGCGCCGTCATGGTGAAGGTGAACGAACCCAGCGCAATCGCCGGCGCCACCAGGCGCTTGGGGATGTCGGCGTCGCGAAACAGCGACTTGGCGATGGGATAAATCGCAAACGCCACCACGAACAGCGACACGCCGCCGTACGTCAATATGCCGCAGGCCAGCACCACCGTCAGGATGGCATGGCGGCTGCCGAGCGAGCGCTCGATCCACTTGGCGATGGCGGTGGCCGCGCCCGAATCGGCCATCAGCTGGCCGAACAGCGCGCCCAGCAGAAAGATCGGAAAGAACGCGAGCATGTAGTTGCCCAGCGCGCGCATGAAGGTCTCGGTGTAGATGGGCAGCATCTGCGCCATGTCACCCGACAGAATCACGGCCAGCGCGGCCATGATGGGCGCCAGCAGCAACACCGTGTAGCCTCGGTAGGCAAAGAACATCAACAACAGCACTGACAAGACAATCGCAAACGTACTCATGACAACTCTTCTGAGGGAAAACCCTTGATTGGGTGCAATTTGTCGCACCGCTGACTGACGGCGGCGCCTTCAAAGTCGCCTTGGCAACAGTTCAAAAACAACCCGCGCTGTCGAAAAAGCCGACAGATATCCACCTTTAACTGCTCGTTTCATGCAAATCGTCCACTCCATCCCCGAACTGCGTCACGCGCTGCGCCATGCCAAGCGCCCGGCTTTCGTGCCCACCATGGGCAACCTGCACGCCGGGCACCTGGCGCTCGTCGCGCAGGCGCGGCCGCTGGGCGACGCCACGGTGGCCAGCATCTTCGTCAACCGGCTGCAGTTTCAGCCGCACGAGGATTTCGACAGGTACCCGCGCACCTTCGAGGCCGACCGCGCCGCGCTCGAATCCGCAGGCTGCGACGTGCTGTTCGCCCCGCGCGAGGCCGATCTGTACCCCGAGCCGCAGACCTTCAAGGTGGTGCCCGACCCGGCGCTGGCCGATCTGCTGGAGGGGCACTTTCGCCCCGGCTTTTTCACCGGCGTCGCCACGGTGGTGATGAAGCTGTTCATGGCCGTGTTTGCCGGCAAGCCGCAGGGCGTGGCGGTGTTCGGGCAGAAGGATTACCAGCAGCTGATGGTGATTCGCGGCCTGGTGCGGCAGTTTGCGTTGCCCATCGAGATCGTCGGCCACGCCACCGAACGCGCGGCCGACGGGCTGGCGCTCAGCTCGCGCAACGGCTACCTGAGCGAGACCGAGCGCGCCGAGGCGCTGCAGCTGTCGCTGACGCTGCGCGGGTTGGCGCGCGACGCGCTGGCCGCCGCGCACGCCCTGCCCGCGCAATTGCCGGCGCTGGAAGCGGCCGCCCTGCAGCAGCTGGCCGCGCGCGGCTGGCAGCCCGACTACCTGACGGTGCGGCGGCGCGCCGACCTGCTGCCGCCGCAGGCCGGCGACGGCGCCGGGGCGCTGGTGGCGCTGGGCGCGGCGCGGCTGGGCGCCACGCGGTTGATCGACAACCTGGAACTTTGACCCCCGGAAATTGACCCCCCTGAGTCGCCTGCGGCGCCTTCCCCCCGAGGGGGACAACGCTGGCGGCCGGGCCAAGCCCGTTCCGCGGCGTTCTCGCGTGGCCTGCTCCGCGGCCATCTGAAGCACGATTCGACGTGCCCTGCGCGAGGGTTCACTATCGATTAAATAGCTGCTTGCGCTTTCTGGACAAGCACTGGAGGCCGATTTGACCCCAAATTTTGCCGCTGCCCGCGTCGCGCCCGCCCCACAGCCTTGAGACAAAAGGCCGAACCCCGTTTGCGGTGTCGCGCCGGGCGCGCGGCGGCCGCACAATGCGCCGCCTTCTCCTCTTACTTCCATTCAAAGGACATTCACCATGGGTCTGCTCGATT
>JAGOVZ010000243.1 GCA_018060485.1 Ottowia sp.
TCGCGCAAGGCTGCATCTACGGCCTGATCGCGCTCGGCTTTGTGCTGATCTACAAGGCCACCGAAACCGTCAGCTTCGCGCAGGGCGACCTGATGATGCTGGGCGCCTTTGCCGGCCTGGCCGGCATGACGATGCTGGGCTTTCCGTTCTGGCTGGCGGTGATCTCGGCCATCGGCGCCATGGCGCTGCTGGGGCTGGTGACCGAGCGGCTGGTGATTCGCCCCATCCTCGGCCAGCCCGCGTTCTCGATCGTGATGCTGACCATTGGCCTGGGCTACGTCGGGCGCGGGCTGATCACCATGATTCCCGGCATCGGCACCGAGACGCACACCTTGCCCGTGCCCTACAAGGATCAGTCCTGGACGCTGGGCGGCCTGGTGGTCAGCATGGAGCAGACGGCGGTGATCGTCGTCACCGCCGTGCTGTGCGCCGCGCTGTATGCGCTGTTCAAGTACAGCAAGCTGGGCCTGGCCATGCAGGCCTCGTCGCAGAACCAGTTGGCGGCCTATTACATGGGCATTCCGGTCAAGCGCCTGAACGGGCTGGTGTGGGCGCTGGCCGCAGCGGTGGCGGCGATTGCCGGCCTGCTGCTCGCGCCCATCACCTTCGTGCACGCCAACATGGGCTTCATCGGCCTGAAGGCTTTTCCCGCCGCCGTGGTGGGCGGCTTTGGCAGCCTGCCAGGCGCCATCGTGGGCGGGCTGGTCATCGGCATCGTCGAATCGCTGTCCGGCTTTTACTTGCCCGAAGGCTTCAAGGACATTGCGGCGTACATCGTGGTGCTGATCATGTTGATGGTCAAACCCAACGGCCTGTTCGGCGAGAAACTCCGCAAGAAGGTCTGAACGATGCGCTTCATCTTCAAGACCGACTACGACCAGGACATTCGCCTGGCCAAGCATGGCGGACAGGTGTTCTGGTATTCGGCGCTGCTGCTGTTCATGCTGGCGGCGCCCTGGCTGCTGCCCGAATACTGGCTGGCGCAGCTGACCTTCGTGTTGATCTATGCCGTGATCGGCGTCGGGCTGATGCTGCTGGCGGGCTTCACCGGGCAGTTTTCGCTCGGGCACGCGGCCTTTGTGGGCGTGGGCGCGTACGCGCAGGCGGTGCTGACCAATGCCGGGCTGCCGTTTCCGCTGGCCATGGTGTGCGCCGCGCTGCTGGCGGCGGCGGCGGGCGTGGTGGTGGGGCTGCCGGCGCTGCGCCTGAAGGGCATCTACCTCGGTATCGCCACGCTGGCGTTCGGCTTCATCGTCGAGGAGATATTCGCGCGCTGGGAAAGCGTGACCGGCGGCAACGCCGGCATGCACGTCAAGGCTCCGGCCATCTTCGGCTGGACGATCGATTCGGGCGAAGGTTTTTATTTCATCTGCCTTATCACCGCCGTGCTGGCGACGCTGGCCATCGTCAACCTGCTGCGCTCTTCCACCGGCCGCGCCTTTGTCGCCATCCGCGATTCGGAGGTGTCGGCGCAGAGCATGGGCATTCACCTGGCGCGCTACAAGACGCTGGCGTTCGCGCTGTCGGCCGCGCTGGCCGGCATCGGCGGCGCGCTGTACGCGCACAAGATGCGTTTTCTGTCGCCCGATCAGTTCAGCATCATCCAGTCGATCGATCTGCTGCTGATGGTGGTGATCGGCGGGCTGGGCTCGGTGCATGGCGCGTTCCTGGGCGCCATCTTTCTCATCGCCATGCCCCAGATCATCTCGATGGTGAAGGACTACCTGCCCGACGCCATTGGCCAGGCTCCGGGCTTGCAGGCCGTTGTCTACGGTTCGGTGCTGATCGCGTTTGTGCTGTTCGAGCCGCTGGGGCTGTACGGCCGCTGGCTGAAGGTTCGCACCTGGCTGCAGATGTTCCCGTTCTACCGCCGTGGCATGTTCAAGCGGCAGAAGTCCTTTCAAAAGTCGGATCGCCTCAAATGAGCGACATCCTGCTTTCAGCCAAAAACCTGAGCGTGCGCTTCGGCGGCGTGCTGGCGGTCAACAACGTCAGCTTCGACGTGCGGCGCGGCGAGGTGTTCACGCTCATCGGTCCCAACGGCGCCGGCAAGACTACGGTGTTCAACCTCATCAGCCGCATCTACACGCCCACCAGCGGCGAGATCGACTACGCCGGCCCGCAAGGCACGGTCAAGCTCACCGACCAGCCGCCGCACCGGGTCGCCTCGCTCGGCATCGCGCGCACGTTCCAGAACATCGAGTTGTTCGAGCACGCCACGGTGCTGCACAACCTGCTGATCGGCCGCCACACACACCGCCAGACGGGGTTGTGGAGCGAGATGTTCTTCACGCCCGCCACGCGCCGCGCCGAGTTGCAGGCGCGCGAACACGTCGAGCGCGTGATCGACCTGCTCGATCTGCAACACCACCGCGACTCGATGGTGGCCGGCCTGCCTTACGGCGTGCGCAAGGTGGTCGAGCTGGCGCGCGCGCTGTGCGCCGAGCCGCGCCTGCTGCTGCTGGACGAGCCATCGTCGGGCCTGAACGTCGAGGAAACCGAAGACATGGCGTTCTGGATTCAGGACATCGTGCACGAGTTGGGCATCACCGTGCTGATGGTGGAGCACGACATGACGCTGGTGTCGCGCGTGTCCGACCGCGTGGTGGCCATGAACCAGGGCCAGGTGCTGGCCGTGGGCACGCCGCGCGAGGTGCAGAGCGACCCGGGGGTCGTCGAGGCGTATCTGGGTTCGATTGACGACGTGTCCTCTTTGCGGAGGGTGGCGGCGCAATGAACGCTACTCAAACAATAGCTGCCAGCGCTGATCCATCAAGCGCTGGGGCCATTTTGAAGCTCAACAACGTTGAGAGCGCCTATGGCCCGATCAAGGCCATTCGCGGCGTCAGCCTGCAGGTGCGACAGGGCGAGATCGCCACGGTGCTCGGCAGCAACGGCGCGGGCAAGAGCACCATCCTGAAAACCATCTCCGGCATCATCGATCCGCGCAAGGGCAGCATCGAGTTCAAGGGCGCCGACATCACCGCGCGCGACCCGGCCTATGTCGTGCAGCAAGGTCTGTCGCACGTGCCTGAGGGGCGCGAGGTGTTTCCGCTGATGTCGGTGCGCGAGAACCTGCTGATGGGCGCCTACACCCGCAAGGACCGCGACGGCGTGGCGCGCGACATCGAGCAGGTGTTCAGTTACTTCCCCATTCTGAAAGAGCGCATGTCGCAAGATGCCGGCCTGCTCTCCGGCGGCCAGCAACAAATGCTGGCGATCAGCCGCGCGCTCATGGCCAAGCCGGACCTGATGCTGCTGGACGAGCCCAGCCTGGGCCTGAGCCCGAAGCTGACCAAGGAAATTTTCGAGATCGTGGTGCGCATCAACCGCGAGCGCGGGACCACCATCTTGCTGGTCGAGCAGAACGCCAACATGGCGCTCAACGCCGCCGACTATGGCTATGTGCTGGAAAACGGCCGCATCGTCATGGAAGACACCTGCGAGCGCCTGCGCGAGAAGGAAGACATCAAGGAGTTCTACCTCGGCATGAAGGATGAGGGTGTGCGCGGCGAGCGCCGGTGGAAGAAGAAGAAGACCTGGAGATAAGCATGTCGAATCTTTGGGACCTTTCACACATCCAGCCGCAGCCCAGCAGCGTGCTCGCCGGCGACACCATTGCCGCCATGTTCTGGAACGCCGTGGCCCAGCGCGGCCCGGATGTGTGGCTGCGCAAGAAAGACTTGGGCATCTGGCGCAGCTGGACCTGGCAGCAGACCGGCGAGGC
>JAGOVZ010000007.1:0-22724 GCA_018060485.1 Ottowia sp.
CCAGGAACACCCGCTTGCGCGTGCGCTTGTGAGCCAACTCGAATCCGCTCTGGGCAAGGCTGATCTGGTTCATCGGTGTTCAACGTTCGAGGGGCTCGATCAGGGGACTTATGCAGACGTTCTTTAGCCCGATTTATGAAAGGTCAGCATCGCTGTGCCTTCGTGAGCGCCAGCTCTAGTCGGCTGCGGCTTGCCTCGCGCAGCCTTTGAAGGCCAAGCTCGCGAGCCATAGCGATCAATGTGTCTTGCCCGGAGTGCCCTCGCTGCAGCACCAACCGAGCCAGAGACAGCAGCTCCGCTTCACAGATCTCTTCAACGCCTCGCGTGCTGTCATCGTTCGTCGGCCATCGGAAGGCCAACTCGCTGCATGGCTCCACCTCGAGAGGCCAGTAGAACGTGCCACCTGCCTCCTCTGTGGTCTTGAAGAGCCGCCGGGCGATCTGCTCAACCCGTTCCTGAATCCGGCTTCCCGTGCGCTGAAAACCATGTGCCCGCGCGATTCGCCGCGCCAGTACCGCATCCAGCACCGGCCCTTCGCGCTGCACCACCCACTCCACCATCGGTTGCAGCACCGTGTCGTAGCTGGTCTCGTAGAACAGGTCGGCAGAGATGGAACCGGGCGGTGCCGCATCGGTGGGCTGTGATGCCTGGAAGCGGCGATCCCTTTGGGAGTCGCTGCCCCCAAGACCAGGCGTCGACGGCGTGGATGCCGACCGGGCGTAGACCGCTTCGGCTGGCTCGTCCGCTTCTGCATGGGCATCGCCAGCCATAGGTGACCGTCCTGCTGCCGCACGCGTGATGGCCGCGTCGGCCTCGCTGATCACCTGCAGACTGGGCTTTGCTTCGTCGTCGTTCGGTGCGAGAACCGCTTCTTCGGGCTGTGCTTCTGCTTCGGCGGCTTGGCGCTCCCGGTCCTTTTCGAGCAACGCGGTCAGTGCCGCATGCACGCGCTCCAGCGTGCCGCCCGGGTTCACCCACCAGTCGGTGGACCAGATGCGAACGATCTCCCAGCCCAGGCCGCGCAGCACCTGCTCGCGCAGCTTGTCCCGGTCGCGCGCGGTGGCGGAGCGGTGGTAGGTGGCGCCGTCGCATTCCACTCCCGCCAGATACCTGCCCGCAAAGTCGGGGTGCACCACGCCCAGGTCGACGCGGAACGACGATGCGCCGATTTGGGTGTGCACCTGCCAACCTTTGCGGCCCAGCGCTGTGGCCACGCTGGCTTCGAAAGGGCTGTCGAAGTCGCCTTGGCTGCCGTGGTGTGCTTCGGCCAGTGCGCGAGGCCCAAGTTCCGCAAACTCCAGGAAGTGCTTCAGGTCTCGCACGCCGGCCGCCTTGGTGCGCGACAGGTCCATCTGTTCGCCGCGTAGGCTGGAGAACACGCGCAGTTCGTGCCGGGCACGGGTCACGGCCACGTTCAGGCGTCTCTCACCTCCGTCTCGGTTCAGCGGGCCGAAGTTCATCGACACGGCGCCGGCCATGTCCGGTCCGTAGGTGATGGAGAAATACATGATGTCGCGCTCGTCACCCTGCACGCTCTCCAGGTTTTTGACGAACACCGGTTCAAGCTCCATTTCAGAGAAATAGGGCTCCAGGCCGGGATCTTTGCGGCGCTCATCGTCAAGCAAGTCTTCGATCAGTCCTTGCTGCTCCGAGTTGAAGGTCACCACACCAATGGTCAGGCCCGATTCCCGGAAACCCGGACGCTTGAGTCGGCTCACCAGATCAGCCACCAGAGCCTGGGCCTCTGGTTGATTGATGCGGGCACCGCCTTTTTCATAGCGTCCCTCCACCAGGTGAAAGCTGACAGCACGGTCGTCGGTGACAGGCGACGGAAACGTGACCAATCCACCTCCGTAGTAGCGGTGGTTGCTGAAGGCGATCAGGCTCTCGTGGCGCGATCGGTAGTGCCATGACAGGTTACGCGTGGGCAAGCTGGCTCCCAGGCACTCGTCGAGGATGCTCTCCAGATCGCCTTCCACGACGTCGTCGTCCCCGTCGGTGCCTTCGCTGCGGCCAAAGAAATTGGTGGGCGGCAGTTGCTTCGGGTCCCCGACCATCACCACCTGTTTGCCACGAGCCATGGCGCCGATGGCGTCCCACACCGGGATTTGCGACGCCTCGTCAAACACGACCAGGTCGAAGTTGCTGGCTTCGGCCGAGAGGTACTGCGCGATCGACAGCGGGCTCATCAGCAAACACGGGGTCAGTCGTAACACCACCGACGGAATCTCTTGCAGAAGCTGGCGCAGCGGTTTGTGTTGCTTCTTCTTGGTGATCTCGTGGCGCAGGATGCCCCACTCGCTGTTGCGTTGGATGCTGTCGGTTGCCGGCAGGTTGGCGCACAGTTTGGCGCGAATCCACTCGCGGGACACCCTTGTGAATTCGTCATCCAGGGCGCGGAACTCCTGAATGCGAAGTTCGTGCTCAGCGGAGACAAATCGCTTGAGAACCTCGTCCTCGTCCACCGCTTCTGCGAGCCACCAGCGGGCGTAGTTCACTTCGAATGCGGTGGGCACCTGCGCTGGGGTCACGTCACCCACCTCGATAGCGCCCACCAGTGCCGGGAGTCCTGCATTGCGTGCATCGATCTGAACGTGGCGCCAGGCGCACCATGCGTGCAGGCCGTGGTGACTTGCCTCGAGTTGCACCGCCGTCTCAGCCAGCTCTACGGGCTCAAGGTCTGCGAACGCGCGGCGGACGGTATCTGGTTGCGCGGCGTTGTTGCAAAACTGGTCTATCGCACTGTTGAGGTCTGTCAGCTTCGCCATGGCCCCGTGGCAGGCTTGCCCAATCACGCCTGAGCCACCCAGTTCAGAGCGACGCGTTGCCAGCACCTGATGCAAGCTGCGACGCGCCCCGGCAGCGGCAGAGGGATCCAGTCCAAGGCCAGACAAGCCAGCCTTCAGCGAGGCATGGAACTTCATTGCTCGCTCGATCCCGTCGCTGTCGGTATGCAATGCATTCCAGACGCCAGGGCATTCTGTCGCGAGACCAGTCATGGAAAGCAGCCGTGCTTCCACCGCAGTGCGTCTCTGCAACCACTCATACTGTTGCTGTAGGGCTGGGCCGCATCGCCCTTCGGCCACCTCCTGATGCGGTGCCTGCAACATGCCTCTTTGAAGCAAGACCAATCGCTCGCGTTCAAAGGCGAGCGCTGAACGAAGAACTGCGGAATCGGTGTTGTGCCCTTGCCAAAGGCCATGACTGCTTTCCGAGAGAGATGCACACTCGGTCAAGCGATGGTCCAGGTCCAACAAGGTTTTCAGGCGTTGAACCTCCCGTGTCCAACGCTCGCCACAGTACCCCTCCAATGCAGCGTCCAGACCCTCCAGCGCAAAGGGCTTGTGCATGCGTGCTGCATGCAGAGCTGTGTTGGCTTTCAAGGCGCTGCGGGCGTGATCAACTCGGGTTTTGATGCCCGCCCATAAGCCTTCAGCAGCGGCACCTGGGTTCAGTTGCTGGACCTCTTCACGTAGGCTCTTGATGCGCACGAGCGCAGACAGATCAGCGGCGACACGTGGTTCACCTGTGCCTTCGATGACCCCTTCCAGTGCGCTGCGTACTTTTCGCTTGCCCAGCCATGACATCGGCCAGAACGCCTTCTCAGCCATGGCCCAATCGCGCTGCAGCTGGGACACATTGAGCTGTCCCACACCTGATCCGTACTTCACGGAAAGACCTTCGCGCAGTTGGCTCATTTCCTCGATCAACTGCACTCCGCGTTCAATCTCATCGCTGACGGCAGGTGGCCATGGCGATCTGAGTTCAGTGTGCAGGGTTCGGTGCTTGTCGAGCAGGTTGAGCGCCTGGGACATTCGAGTCTGCAGCTCTGCCGGCCACGGAGCAGACATCTTCGACGAGATTTCCCGGTGTTGGGCGAGCAGTTCATTGCCGGTTTTCAAGGCGGCGCAGATGGTCTCACTGTCTGGCAGCGCGCAGAAGCTCCAGTCTTGAGACGATGCCTGAGGCAAGGCCTTGGCGAGCACACCGAGTGCCGAGCGGGTTTGACGGTGAAGCGCCGGCCATTGCATGCCAAGCAGTTGCCCCAGGGCTTGCGCTGCGGCCTGGAAGTCACTGCTGGTGGTTTGCATCGTCCGTGCGGACCTGACCATCTCCTGTTGCCACTTGGCGGACCATTCCGTGACGTGCACAGGCACTAAGGGGCCGCTCAACAATTGATCGGGGTTAACCGCCGCCGCGTTGGCCTGCAACCTGCCAGCGAGATTGCGAAGTTCGGTCAGGGCAGCTTCATCGTGGGCCCGGGGAGAGGTCCAGCTGAATCGCAGGTCCGGCAACTCATGGCCTCCGACGACACATCCGATGGCTTTGAAGATCGTCCAACCGTTGCTGTGGCGGTGGTGAAGGCGCTCAACATAGGTAGACAGTTGCTCACGCACTTGACCCAGTTGCCGGGCCTTGGCTTCCCAGGTGGCAGCGTCTACTTCACCTTTGGACTCCCAGGATTTTTGGAGCTGGCTCAACACGTCGAGCTTGCGACTTTTGTTTGAATGCAATTCGAGGCAGAACTCCCCCAGTCCCACTTCGCGCAGGCGGCGGAAGACCACATCCAGCGCAGCGATCTTTTCGGCCACGAAAAGTACGCGCTTGTTTTCAGCCAGGCACTGCGCAATCAGGTTTGCAATGGTCTGGCTCTTGCCCGTGCCAGGCGGACCGATCAACACAAAGTCCTTGCCTCTGGCGGCAGCCATGACGGCAGACAGCTGAGACGAGTCTGCGGGAAGTGGGCTGAAAACCTGCTGCGGCGGGTAGACAGTGTCCAGCCTCCGGGTCTCGGGGAAGGGCGTTGTGGATGGGTAGGGTTCGCGCGGCGAGTCGATCAGGTGCGCCACCACTGGCGACTTGCGCAAATCGTCGGTGCGATCAGACAAGTCTTTCCACATCAGGTACTTGGCAAAGGAGAACATCGACAGCACAACGTCTTCGCTGACCTCCCAGCCCCGGATATCTTTGATAGCGCTGCGAACTCGCTTCCAGATTCCTGCTATGTCCAGGCCGGACTCATCACGCGGCAGGTCGCCAGCGGCAATGCCCAACTCCAGTTGGAAATCCTGCCGAAGCATTTCGACCAGCGTCGGATTGAACAGCGCTTCATCTTCATGCTCTTGCAGCGTGAACCCTGACCGAGCGCTTTTGCGGTTCAGTGTGATGGGCAGCAGAATCAATGGTGCTTTGACCCGGGAGTCCGGCTTGTCAGGACGGGTCCAGACCAGGAAACCGAGCGCGATGAAAAGTGTGTTGGAGCCACCTTCCTGCATCGCGTTGCGGGCGCCTCGATACAACTCAACCAGGCGTCCTTCCAGTTCTTGATCTTCCAGCCGGATGAAGACCTCACGGCGCTTCAGGGCGTCTTTTGCATGCGCTTTGCGAAGATCTTCAAGGCTTCTGGCTTCGTGCAGTTGTTGGCTACGAGGATCTTGGCCCTGCATCAATGCTGGGCTTGGCAGCAGCTTGATGGTTTGCCCTTCTGCCAGGGTATCTTCCAGTTCTGGTGCTGCCACGTCGAGCAACAACGCCTTCTTGCCCTGCTTGAAGTTCAGCAGCGTGTTTCTTAGCGACAGATCGAGCAGTTTGCGTTGCCACCGGGCCAGTCTGTCTTTGGGATCGAGTTCAGATGTAGGCGTATCGGTGATGGCCTCGTCGGGAAGGTCTGGGGCATCCTCAATGCTGATCGTTCCCTCTGGTTCCACCTCAACTGGCATAGCCTCTGCGACAGCGTGCGCCTGAGCCAGCGGCTTGATCCGCGACATGCGCGCGCGCTTGACGTCTATGACCAGTTCAAACTTGTCTTCTTCCTCTTCCGACAACTGACGGTTTGCGTTGGCGATGGCCTGGCTGAAACTCACCGCTTGTCCCTGAGCCGCGAGAGTTGTTTCGAAGACCAACATCTCCTGCAGCTTCAAGCGCTTTCTCACCGCTGTGATGTCATCGACCACAGAGGTAGAAAACTCTTCGTCCCGAAGCCACACACCGACAAATGCGTGACCACGGGTGAATACCAGCAGCGGGTTGAGGTGAGCCTGCTCTAGGCAGGCTGCAAACAGCAGTGCAAGATCAAGGCATGTGGCAAGGCCGCCGTCGAGTACCTGTGAAGGACTTCGAACCTTTTGCCCCGTGTGTTCAAAACTGGCCGGCGGTAGCGCGTAGTTGAGCTTGCGCTGAAGAACAGCGGCCCAGATACCCGACGCCAGCTCCCATGCCCGTTTCGAGCCATGGGTGTAGCCATCGATCGACCCTGACTTTCCTCCCGTCTGCAATGCCAAGGCGGCACCTTTGAGCAACCGGTCGATTGCCTGGTCGTTCGGCTGTACGAACGCCGCCACCATTTCTGGCAAATGACCAATGCCGCCCCATTGATTTCGTGCCAGAAGTTCTACGGCTGACTCGTGCGCTGCAAGAACTTCATCCAATTGCTTGCGACTGCGCAACTCGAAATGAAGTGACGCCGATTCGGCTTCCGTCAAACGCGAAAGGAGAGCACCATCCAGCTGCACATCGAGATCGCGCAAGTGGTAGCTTTCGCCTGCGCCCACAGATTCCACGTTCCAGACACGAGGCTTTACGAAGGGCGGCTCGGAAATCAGTTGAACGGTCAACTCGCTGATCGGAGACGAGGTCTCATTGACGATCACCAGTTCGTGCAACGCGGGTACCGCGTTCTGGAACGCTGCGAGGTTCAACTTCTTAGCAGCACTGATCTGCAATCGAACTGTGGGCGGTGGCACCTCTGCAACAACAGAATCTTCAGGCGTAGCTGCGTCTGTCGATTGACCTGACTCCCTTGTCATGCACGTTCTCCTTTTCGGCCCTATTGTGGCGCGCGAAGAACGTTGTAACAAATTTTGACGAGGCGTTGTGCCGACCCCGTCCGGAAAAGCTAGGGGCTAAGCCCGTTTACCTCTGAATGGCACCACATTTCCAGCCACGCAGCCATCGAGGTAGTTGCTCCAGGCCTGCATCATTTGGGCTCGGGGCTGCAGGTACATGGCGTGGTTGTACGAGGCGCTGACCTGGTTGCGCTCCTGGTGAGCCAACTGAAGTTCGATATGTTCGTGCGTCGGGCCGGCTGGACTCGCAGCCATCGGGTCGCCCGAGGCCATGCCGCGCGGCGATCTGTCCGATCAGGTGTGCAAGGTGGGTGAAGAAGATGCGGCGCGGCGCTTTTTCGAGGTCAACGTGGTGCGTGCCTGCGATCTCACGGGCGATTGCGATTCGGCCAGCGCCCAAGGCGTCGTCTACAACCGTCGTCATCAAATCCGCGATCCTAAGGCGATCGTGTACGTGGCCGATGCCGGCCAGCGTTGTGACGGCGATGCCTGCGACGAGCTTGAACGAGTCGCGACGCGCAGGCCGCCGGATCAGGCGTTGCGCGCGTTGCGCCAGGAGTTTGCGGCCGGGCGCCCCATCGAGCCGCTGGTCATGCGTGCGGCGGCGGGCGAATGCCTCCACGTGGTGCTGCGCAACCTGCTGCCGGCAACCGCGCCCGATGTGCCCGGTGTGCCCGGCGTGCTGGCCGAGCGTGACGCCTCGCACGACCGATTGCCGATGATTGCAGACGGCTTCAACCTGAACCAATTCCGAATGTCCTCTTCGGTGGGTTTTTCGGTGCCGCGGTTGTCTCAGCATCCGCTGCTGGCCGATGGCAGCAACATCGGCCTGAACGGCGCCGTGCTGCTGACGCGCGCGTGGCGCAACAACCCGCGCTGGGATCGCGCCGCCCATGCCGAACGGCAGTCCGTGCAGGGCAGCCTGGTGGCGCCATGCGGACCCGTGGCACCTGGCAGCACGGCCGCGCTGGAAGCCCGCTGTACGCGTGCTTTCCTGCTCAGCACGCGCGAGCCGGGGCGTGGCCGCGAGCCCGTCGAATTCGGGGCGCTGCCGGTGCGCAGCTTCGGCGACGCCATTCAGCACCCCATGCACGGGCTGATCGGCGCGGTGGTGGTGGGACCGCCGAATTCCGAGGTTTGCGCCGACAACTCGTTCAAGAACACACGTCTCAGCGCCGACATGTGCGTGCCGGCCGCAGCGCCGCGGCGCCCGCGCCGATACGTCGATCACGTGCTGCTGGTGCAGGACGCCGTGAACGCGCTGCAGGGCGACATGCCTGTACGCAATCTCTCAGGTGCCGAAGAGCCGGACGACTACGGGATGAAGGCGCTCAACTACCGCAGCGAGCCGCTGTGGGCGCGGCGTGGCGGCGACCCGAGCGTTGGCTTCACCGAGCGCAACGAGAGCGACTACAGCACCGTGATGAGTTCGGCCATGGAACCCGACCCCGCGCGCGCGAATGGTCGGCGCTGCCGCGCGGGCATTGCAATGCTGGATGGTCGCTGCGAGCCTGAGACACCCATTCTGACCGCCACCACCGGCAGCACCGTGCGTCTGCACTTTGTCCATGCGGGTGGCCACACGCGACAACAGGGCCTGGCGATTGGCGGCCATCACTGGAATCCGTATCCGTGGTCGCCCGATTCGCGCGAACTGCGGCCCGAACAAGGCTCGTCGATCCAGCAGGGCGTGTTCAATGGCTTCGGACCCATGATGGGTGTGTCGCTTGAGTTCACCGCCGGCCCACCGCGGGACTACCTTGTCAACAGCATGGCCAGTTTCGCCTGGGACGGCGGTACCTGGGGCCTGCTGCGGGTTCGACCCTGAACCACCGCTTCAACCCGCCCCGAGGAGCATCACCATGGGCCTTGTTCAGCTGAACGCACCGGGCGACTTCCATGCCGCCATCGAGAAGCGCTGGGATCTGCGCGACCCAGACGGGCTGGAGCCGGTCGACGTCGATGTCATCGTGTCGAGGACGCCCGCGGATTTTTACCGGATCGCCCCCACGGTGACGGTCTCGGTGAATGCCGACGGCGCCACGGTGCGACGACGCAGTTGCTCCTCTGATGACTTCCAGTGCAACTTCTGGCAGGGCGATGCCATCCTGGTCGCGCGCGACGTCAATCCGGTGGCCGATCCGATCGATGCGCCAATCCGCTTGCGCTTCGACCCGGGCGTGCGAGCGGTCGGCGCGTGGCTGGGCGCTTGCACGCGCGATCCGTTCGACACCAGCCTGGTCGACGGGCAGCCGCTGTTCGGTGCCTTGTGGGTGGCCTTGAAGTCCGATCCCGACACCTGGCGCCTGGTCACCGCCGAGGGTTGGACAGGCGACGTGTGCAGGGTGGGCACGGCGCTGACGGCGCCGTTCGTGGCAGCTCGGGCGACGGCGGGAGATCGCATCGTCGAAGCGCGTTTCGACGTGGCGCTGCTCGGCAATCGCCGTTACGACAAGATCGCCGTCTCCGAGCTGACGGTGGAAGTCTGACGAGGCCGAGGCCATGCGCACTGTCCGGTTTGGCGCTCGCGGTTTGCTCGGACTGGCGTTCGGCGCGTTGGTCGCCACGCTGCCCTGTGGCGCTGCACCGGCCACCAGCGGCACGGTCGAGGATACCGGTGTAGAGATGCGCTGGGGCTACCAACCGGCCAGCGGAGCCAGCGGCGGCCTGGGCCGACTGACGCTGGACTTGCGCGACCGTGCGTCGGGCACGCCCTTGCGCTATCCAGCCGGTCAGATCGCGGCCTGGCTGCAGCGGCAGCGGCCATCGTTGTCCGAGGGCGAGCTGTCGTGCAAGGATCGTGTGAAGTCGCTTGTGTCCACCGGCATCGGCCGTCGAGCGGACGTGGATCTCAACACCTATCGCATCCTCACGCTGAATGCCGATCAGACGCTGGCGGTCATCAATCCGTTCGTGACGCTCAACAACGCCAAGCTGGAATCGATCGTGCCGCTGCCGGGCATGCCGTTGGCCTGGGCCCACATGCCCGCGCAGGGCTTGTTGTGGGTGCTCCTGGATGGCGCGCCAGCGCGCGTGGTGGGCATCGACACGCACCTGCGAAGTGTCGTTCGCACGCACGAGCTGGTCGGTGCCGCGGAGCCGAACGCATCGTTGGCGGTCGACGAGCACGGCCAACGGCTGTGGGTTGCGTTGCCGGCTGCGGGCCGAGTGGCGCTTTTAGACCTGCCGAGCCGCGCGGCGACATGGCGCTTCGCAGCGGCGCCGGGCGTACTGGCTGTCCACAGAGTGGACACCCCGCAGGGCACGGCCGTGCTGAGCACACATGCCGACGGCCGTCTGGTGCGCTGGCGCTCCACTGCTGCCACCGACCATCCCGAGCGCGAGCGTGAGTGGGCTTTGCCGCACGCCGCGCGCGGCCTGGCTTACAGCGCGCTCGGGCAGCGCCTGGTGGCGCACGATGGTCAGGCAGTGCTGGTCGTGGATCTGGGGGGCAGCGAGGTACGCCGTCTGACGCTGGGCCATCCGGTGGGCGATCTCGCTCTGGCCGACGAAGGCCGCTACGCCATCGCTGCCGGAGGCGACCGTATGAGCATGGTCGACCTCGCTTCTGGCAAGGTGCAAGCGCGCTCCGCCACGGTGCCTGACGCCCGGCAGGTGGTGCTGACCAGCCGCTTCGCCTATGCCATAGGGGCCGACGAGTCGGCAGCCACGCTGTGGGCGTTGGCGGACTTGCGTGCCGGGCGCGTGCAGCCGGCGCAGGTGATGCTCGGCACCGCCCGCAGCCGGGACGGTGACACGCAGCGTCTGCGCCGCGCCGTGGTCGCGCCGGGCGGCGCTGGGCTGCTGGTGGCGCACCGTGCGGATCAGCTCGTCTACCAGTACAGCGAAGGCATGATGGCGCCGATTGGCAGCTACTCGAACTACCGGCGCACGCCTTTGGCCGTGGGCTTGCTGGACCTGGCCCCGCGCGAGGTGGCGCCTGGGCGCTACGAGGTGCCGGTGCGCTATGACGTCGGCGGTGTGCACCATCTGGTGGTCAGTGGCGCGGGGCCGCGCTTCGTCGCCTGCGACCGCGTGACGCTGGCGCCCACCCTGGATCAGGTACGGCGCGACACCGCACCCGCCGTGCACGCTCGCCTGGTGGGTGACAGCGTGCTGCCAGGCGCACGTCGCCGCATCGTGGTGGCGCTGAGCGAGCAAACAGCGCGCGGCGCTGCGCAGCCGCTGGCGCAGGTGCCAGACCTGACCCTGCTGCTGTTCGACAAGCGATCCGGTTGGCAGCAGCGCGCGCGTCTGCGCGAACAGGCAGATGCGGCCGGGCGCTACGTGGCCGAGGTCGGCGTGCCGCCCGGCGCACGCTATGAGTTGTTCGTCGGCAGTGCCTCGCGTGACCTACCCTATGTGCAGGGTCGTTTGATGGCCGCGGATGCGTTGGGGGCCCGGCCATGAGGCGCCGCGTCTGCCTGTGCGCGCTGGGTGCCCTGGGCGCCGGCACGTATGGCGGCGCCACAGCCATGCAACCACTTGCGCGCCTGCAGTTGCCGGACGTCGGCTTGATCGACCAGGACGGCGCGCCGCATCGTCTGCGTGCACTGTGTGAGCAAACGGTGGTGATCGGCTTTTTCTACACCGGCTGCTCCACGGTGTGCCCACCGCAGACCGCCGCGCTGCGGGCGCTGCGCGAACGACTCGACGCCCGGGGGGCACAAGGCGCGCCCACGCGCGTTTTGTCGATCAGCGTCGACCCGCTGGGCGATTCGCCCGAGGCGATGCGGGCCTACGCACGCAGGTTCGATCTGCGACTGGGGCTGGCCGCGGGCTGGCTGATGCTCACGGGCGCGCCCCACGAACTGGCGCGCGCCTGGAAGGCCTTCGATGTGCCGGTGGGTGACCCGTCTGCGCATTCGTCGCTGCTGTGGCTGGGCGCCAACCGGCCCAACCGTTGGACGCGCGCCAATGCGCTCACGCCGGCCGAGCGGCTGGTCGACCTGATCCGCCAGGTGTCGGCATGAACACGCGCCCTGCGCTGCTGCTCGCGCTGTTGCTGGCCACCGGTGCTCACGCGGCGTCAGACGATGCTGCCCTCGTGCGACAAGGGCGGGCGCTGTACCAGGGCCACAAGGCGTTTGCGGCCGGCATCGACGCCACGCGTTTGCGCCTGCCGCCCGACATGCTGGCCTGTGCGCGCTGCCACGGCGCAATCGGCGAGGGCGGGCGCGAAGGCGGCCAACCGGTGCCGCCACTGCGTGCCGCCGCCCTGTACCAGCCGCGTGGCGGCCTGCCGGCCTGGCGCGCCGCTGACGACGTGCTGCGCGCCATCACCCAAGGCCTGGGCCGCGATGGTCGCCCGCTGGGTCCGCTGATGCCACGCTTTGCGCTGCGGCCCGATGAGCAGGCGGCGCTGCTGGCCTACCTGCGGCATCTGGGCACCGAAGCCGATGCGCCACCTGGGGTAGGTGCCGACCGGATTCGCCTGGCCAGCGTGCTGCCACTGACGGGCCCGGCGGCACCGAGTGGGCAGGTTCTGGCCGCCGGGCTGCGCGCCGGCCTGGCCGAAGCCAACGCGCGCGGCGGTGTGCACGGGCGGCAACTGGAGCTGGACGTGGCCGACGCCCGCGCCGGCGTGCGCGCGGCCCTGAACGCCTGGCGCGAGCGGCCGCCCTTTGCACTGATCGGCGGCCTCTGGAACGAGAGCACCGAAGCCGCCGACGCCGTGCTGGCCGAGCGCCACCTGTCGCACGTGGCCAGCCTGGTGGTGCGCGAGCAGCCCCCGCGCGCCGGTGACTGGTCGGCCGATCTGCTGGCGCCGCTGCAAGCCCAACGCGCGGTGCTGGCCGAAGCCTTGCGCGACTGCCCGCGCGGCCCGCGCCTGGGCCTGGCGCACGGCGGGCCGGCCGTACCAGCGACCGAGCACGGCGTGCGCTGGCTGACCCCCGGCTTGGCGTTGGAGCGCGTGCTGAGCGAGAACCCTGCGGGCTGCATCGGCTACACCTTGCCGTACGCCGCTGCAGCGCAGGCGGTGCCACCGGGCTGGTCGCGCACGCTGGTGCTGCCGATGCCCGGCGAGCTGTTGCAGGCCGGTGGGGGCGACGCGCTGGCGGCATCTCCCTGGTACCGCCTCGGCCAGTTGTCGGCGCGGCTCACGGTCGAACTGCTGAGCCGTGCCGGCCGCGTGCTGCATGAGCGCGCGCTGCTGGCTCAACTCGATCGGCTGAACGAGTTCGAACTGGCGCCGGGGCTCAGCGTGCATTACGGCCGCCAGCGCCGCCACGCGTGGTCGCCGCAACGCGTGACGCTGGCGCCTGGCGACGCCACGGCAGTGCGCCCCGCTGCCGCGTCGCAAGTCTCGACGGCGGTGATCCGATGAGGAGGACGACATGAGCACCCGCACCATCCCCGCCGCCACGCGGCAAGCCCGTCGGGCACTTGGCGCCGCCGCGATGCTGGGGGCCAGCCTGGCCCTGGCGCAGACGCCCAATCCGTCGTTCGCGCTGGTGGGGCACATCGAGCGCTTCAGCCTCGATGCGCCGGCGCAGCCGCTGGGTTCGGCCGTTATGACGGTGCGCGGCATTCCGGTGATCCTGCCGCGCAACCTGCTGGTCACCATGCCGGGCCAGTACCTGACGCCGCAAGACCTGTTTCGCGGCCCGGCGGCTGGCGCGGTGCAGGGCAGCAGCGGCCTGGCGCTGGAAGACCCGGCGCCGCCGCGTGTGCCGTTCGAGGCCGAACTGCAAGGCAACATCGTCGGCAACCAATACATCGCCGGTGTCGCGCGCATCACGCAGGGCGCGCTGCATGTGGGCAGCGGCTTTGTGCAGGCCATCGACGGCGCCAGCGGCGAACTGCGGGTGGGCGCACAGGGCGGCGCCAGTGGGGCGCGCGTGCGCCTGAACGATCCCAAGGGCATCTACGGCCAGGCCAATGGCGCTGGCGCCAAAGCCGCGCTGCCGCTGGACCAGCGCTTCAGCCTCGACCCGGACAACTCGCCGGTGCATGCGCGCACCGGTTTTCCGGTCTGCGTTGCGCGCGCTGCGGGCGACGCGCTGTGCCCAGCCGGCAACCGGCCGGCCGACGCCAATGCGCGCCGCTACACCTGCGGCGCCGTCTCGGCCGAAGCGCTGGCACCCGCGCTGCCGGGCTGCGACCCGCGTCGGCCGGCGCCCCTGCGCGTGGGCGACCACGTGGCCTATGTCGGCATGCTGGTGCCCGATCCGGCCGGCGGCTTCGTGGTTGCCGCGCACGGGCTGGAGGCCGAGGTCGGCATCTACACCTCGCCCGGCGCCGAACCGGTGTACGTGTTCATCGAGGAGGCCTTGATGGGCACCGTTGGCCAGCCGTTTGCCGGTGTGCCGCAGGAAGAGACCTCGCGCGTGCGCATCGTTGGCTTCACCACCGACCCGTCCCGCGCGGTGGAAGTCAGCCTGATCGACAGTGGGCGCAACGAGACCGGCACGTCGCTGACCGGCCCAGCCGGGCTGACACCGTCGAACGCGGCGCAGTTCGGGCGCTTTCGCAACACCTGGCCGGCCAAGGACAACGCGCGCGCGGTGCGGCGCGACATTCGCGCGCAGGTGCTCGGCAGCCCGAACCAGAAGCTGGCGTCGGGCCTGACCTCGGGCGTCTACGTGGCGCCGATCGGCGAGTACATCGCGCCGGAGGCCACGCGCTTTGGCGTGCGGGGCTTTCAGCCGCCGGTGCCGTTCGAGAACTTCTGCTTTCTGTACAAGGGCGGCGGCAGCTTCACTTCAGCCGCGGGCGCGCAGACGCTGGGCGCGCTGGCGCCTTTCCCGGCGTCGGGGCAAGGCGGTTCGCAGCCGGTCGGCAGCGGCCCGGCCACGGCCTGCGATGCGCCGAATTGAAGTGGGCGTGATATCTTTTTGATAGCTGCTAGCGCTTTTCCAGCAAGCGCTGGCGCCTGATTCGACCAAAAAGAAGCCCCTGACGGCGGGGCCGGCAGGGGCACGGGCGCTGATGAGGCGCAGCGCGCTCAGGCGTATTCCGCCAGCGCCGCCTTCATCTTCTTCATGGCCGCCACTTCGATCTGGCGAATGCGCTCGGCGCTGACGCCGTATTCGGCTGCCAGCTCGTGCAGCGTCATGCCGCCGGAGCCGTTGTCGTTCACGTTCAGCCAGCGCTCGGTCACGATGCGGCGGCTGCGCTCATCCAGGCTTTTCAGCGCGGTGGCGATGCCTTCGGTGGCCAGCATGTCGCGTTGCGCCGATTCGATCATCGCCGTCGGCTCGTGGTGCGCGTCCGACAGGTAGGCGATGGGGCCAAAGGCCTGCTCGCCGTCGTCGCTGGGCGCCGGGTCGAGCAGGATGTCGCCGCCCGACAGGCGCGTTTCCATCTCGCGCACTTCCTCGGGCTTCACGTTCAGCTCGCGCGCCACGACGTCGATCTGCGCGTCGGACAGCACATCGCGGTGCGTGATGTCTTGTTCGGCGTCCTCGGCCTTGAAACCCTGCTTCATGGACCGCAGGTTGAAGAACAGCTTGCGCTGCGCCTTGGTGGTCGCCACCTTGACCAGGCGCCAGTTCTTGAGGATGTACTCATGGATCTCAGCCTTGATCCAGTGCAGCGCGTAGCTGACCAGGCGCACGCCCTGGTCGGGATCGAAGCGCTTGACGGCCTTCATCAGGCCGACGTTGCCCTCTTGAATCAGGTCGGCGTGCGGCAGGCCGTAGCCCAGGTACTGGCGCGAGGTGGAAACGACCAGCCGCAGGTGCGACAGCACCAGCTTTCCGGCGGCTTCGATGTTGCCGGTGTCGCGCAACTCGCGCGCAAAGCGCTGCTCTTCCTCCTGCGTCAGCATCGGCAGGCGGTTGACGGCCGTGATGTAGGCGTCGAGGTTGCCCAAGGGCGGTACGACTGCCCACGGATTGGCCGCGGCCACGGCATGGGCAGGGGCGGAAACCGAAGCGGTCATGGGTGAATGTCCTTTCATATTTCTCAAGTATTTTAGCACTCTCTTGGAGTGAGTGCCAAAGGCAAAGTTCAACCCGACGTCACACTATAGCGGCGCTGCGGCGCAGGCGGCGTCAGACAAGTTCGATGGGCGGCGATTTTCAAGCAAAAAAGGGTGCTGGCGCTTGCCCAACAAGCGCAAGCAGCTATCATAAAGATAGTGCTTACGTGGGGTAGTTGCTCAATCCGCCTTGACCCGCCCGCCGGCAATCACCGGCTTCCAGCGGGTGATTTCGCTGGCGATCAGCTGGCCAAAGGCCTCGGGCGAGGTGGGCGTGGCGATGGCGCCTTCGGCCGCCAGGCGGGTTTTCAGCTCGGGCGCGGTGAGCGCCTGGTTGATCTGGGCGTTGAGACTGGCCACCACGTCGCGCGGCGTGCCGGCCGGGGCGACCACGCCGTACCACTGGTCGGCCTCGAAGCCCGGGTAGCCGCTTTCGGCCACCGTCGGCACGCCGGGCAGCGCCTCCAGCCGCTGCGGGCTGGAGACCGCCAGCGCGCGCAGTTGCCCGCCCTTGAGCGGTGCCACCAACGCCGGCAGGCCGGTGAACATGAGCTGGATCTGCCCCGCCATCAAATCGGTCACCGCCGGCGCCGTGCCGCGGTAGGGGATGTGCACCAGCGACGTGCCGGTCTGCAGCTTAAGGAATTCGGTCGCCAGGTTGGCCGCGCTGCCGTTGCCGCCCGAGCCGTAGTTGAGCTGGCCGGGCCGGGACTTGGCCAGCGCCACCAGTTCCTTGACGTTCCTGGCCGCCACCGACGGGTGCACCACCAGCACGTTGGGCACGCGCGCCACCCAAGCGACGGGGGCAAAGTCCTTCACCGGGTTGTAGGGCAGCCTGGGGTACAGGCTGGGGTTGACGGCCAGCGTGCCGATGTGGCCCATCAGCAGCGTGTAGCCGTCGGGCGCGGCCTTGGCGACCTTGTCGGCACCGATCGCGCCGCCGGCCCCGGGCACGTTCTCGACCACCACGCTCTGGCCCCAGGCCATGGTCAATTCCTGCCCGATGGCGCGCGCCAGCACGTCGGTCGAGCCGCCGGGCGTAAACGGCACGACCAGGCGGATCGGCTTGGTGGGGTAGCCGCTGGCGCTCGGCGCCTGGGCCAGCGCTGATACACCAAAAAATGCAAGAAAAAGCGCACTGGCGCTTGCCTGGATTGCGCGAGCAGCTATTGATTTCATAGTCTCTCTCAAAGGGCATCAAAGCGTTCTGCCGCGCTGGCGCGCACCAAGGCCAACGCCGCCTGCTGCGTGCGCGTGGTCGGGCGCAGCGCGCTCACGGCAGTGTAGAGGCGAATCTGCAGCGTCGGCGCGCGCGCTGTCTTGATGCGCCGCACGCTGAACGCGGCCGGGCGCGGCGCGCTGGCCACCGCGTTGCGCGACAGCACGGCGCAGCCCGCGCCACCGGCCACCAGGTCGAGGATGGCCGGCACGCCGTCGATCTCCAGCACCACATCGGGCTGGCAGCCGGCGGCGGTCATCTCGATCTCGACCTGCATGCGAATGGCGTTGGGCCGGCTGGGGATGATGAGTGGCAGCCGCGCCAGCTCGCGCAGGCCGATCGGCCCGCGCGCGGCGGGCGCATCGGCGGCGGCCTGCACCAGCAGCAGCTCTTCGTGCGCCAACGGCGTCAGCTCGATGCCCGGCAGCGGCTGGGCGTTGTAGAGCACGGCGATGTCGAGCCGGCCGTTGCCCAGCTGCTCCTGCATGCCGGCCGACAGGCCTTCGGTGATGGACAGCTGCGCACCCGGCAACTGGGCCTGGATGGCGCGCGTCAGCGGCACCGCCAGCACGCGGGCGACGCTGGGCGGCAGGCCGAGCGCCACGCGCCCGGCGAGCCCGCCGCGCAGGCGCGCCAGCTCGTCGGTGGCGCGCGCCACCTGGTGCAGGATGCCGCGGCCGTGCTCCAGCAGCAGCGCGCCGGCCTCGGTCGGCACCGCGCCGCGGCCGTTGCGCTGCAACAGGTTCTGGCGCAATTCCACCTCCAGCAGGCGAATCTGGCGGCTGAGCGCCGGCTGCGCCACGCCCAGCGCGGCGGCGGCGCGCGTGAAGCTGCCCAGCTCGGCCACGCGCACGAAGTAGCTCAGCTGTTTCAGGTCCATCGGCGGCTCCCGGTTAGCGCATACGCGCATGACGTTGATCAAGCTATAGCAAGTGGTTATAGCTGATAGTGGGCGCGGGCGCTTCACTGGCGCGGCTGCGGGTTCAACAATCGGTGCCGAGACAAGGGGCGCCGTGAATCCAGCCGAGCGCCCGACAAAGGAGACAAACCCTCATGAGCAGCATTGCCCCGGACCCGCGCGGCGCCACCGACGTCCAGCGCTTCTTGAACGAACACCCGTTCTCGCTCTACCAGTGGCTGATCTTCATCCTGTGCTTTTTGATCGTGCTGATGGACGGCTTTGACACCGCCGCCATCGGCTTCATCGCGCCCTCGCTCATCACCGAATGGGGCATCGGGAAGTCGGCGCTCGGCCCGGTCTTGAGCGCGGCGCTGTTCGGCCTGGCCTTTGGCGCGCTGACCGCCGGCCCGTTGGCCGACCGCTTTGGCCGCAAGGGCGTGCTGACGGCGGCGGTGGTGGTGATGGGCGCGGCCTCGCTGATTTCGGCCACGTCCGGCAACCTGACCGAGCTGACCATCTGGCGCTTCATCACCGGCCTGGGGCTGGGCGCGGCGATGCCGAACGCCGTCACGCTGATCAACGAATACTGCCCTGACAGCAAGCGATCCTTCATCACCAACAGCATGTTCTGCGGCTTTCCGGTCGGCTCGGCCTTTGGCGGGTTCTTCGCCGCCTGGCTGATTCCCAACTACGGCTGGCGCGCGCTGCTGATCCTGGGCGGCGTGGTGCCGTTGTTGCTGGTGGTGCTGATGCTCTGGCTGCTGCCCGAATCGGTGCGCTGCATGGTGCTGCGCCAGCAGCCGGCCGAACGCATCCGCAAGGTGCTGGTGCGCATCTCGCACGACGCCCGCCACGCCAGCGCCTTCGTGCTGAACGAAGTGCGTGTGGGCGCCGCGGCCGCCACCGACGCGGCGCGCAAGACCGGCCTGGCGCTGATTCTGTCGCGCGAATTTCTGCTCGGCACGTTGATGATGTGGCTGGCCTACTTCATGGGCCTGGTCATCGTCTACGGCCTGGTCAACTGGATGCCGGTGCTGTTTAAGGACGCCGGCATCGCCCCGGCGCGCGCCGCCGTCATCGCCGCCATGTTCCAGCTCGGCGGCGTGGGCGCCATCTTCTTCGGGCTGCTGATGGACCGCTTCAACCCGAACCGCATCATTGGCATCGGCTACTTCGTCACCTGCATCGCGGTCGCCCTGATCGGGCAGGCGGTGGGCGGCGGCGAAGGGCTGCTGGTGGCGGCGGTGGCGCTGGCCGGCCTCATCATGAACGCGTCGCAATCGTCCATGCAGGCGCTGGCGGCCAACTTCTACCCGACGGCGGGCCGCGCGACTGGCGTATCGTGGATGCTGGGCATCGGCCGATTCGGCGGCATTGCCGGCTCCTTCCTGGTGGCTGAGCTGGCGCGCCGCCACGTGCCGCTGCCCCAGGTGTTCGTGGTGGTGGGCATTCCGGGCCTGATCGCCGCCGCGGCGCTGTTCATCAAGGACCGCTTCGGCCGCCCTCAGGAGGCGGTGCCGGTCCAGTTTGCCGGCGCGCACTGAAAGCCTGGCGCACCGCAGTCAAAAAGAGGAGCGTTGACCCATGATCATCGATTGCCACGGCCACTACACCACGGCGCCCAAGGCGCTGGAGAACTGGCGCAACCAGCAGATCGCTGGCATCAAGGACCCGGCCGCCAGGCCGCGCGTCGCCGACCTGAAGATCAGCGACGACGAACTGCGCGAGTCGATCGAGACCAACCAGCTCAGGCTGATGAAAGAGCGCGGCTCGGATCTCACCATCTTCAGCCCGCGCGCCAGCTTCATGGCGCACCACATTGGCGACTTCGAGGTCAGCAGGACCTGGGCGGCGATCTGCAACGAGCTTTGCTATCGGGTGTCGCAGCTGTTCCCCGATCACTTCATTCCCGCCGCCATGCTGCCGCAGTCGCCTGGCGTCGATCCGGCCACCTGCATCCCCGAGCTGGAAAAGTGCGTCAAGGAATACGGCAACGTCGGCATCAACCTGAACCCCGATCCATCGGGCGGCCACTGGACCAGCCCGCCGCTGACCGATCGGCACTGGTATCCCATCTACGAAAAGATGGTGGAGTACGACATCCCCGCCATGATCCACGTCAGCACCAGCTGCAACGCGTGCTTTCACACCACCGGCGCGCATTACCTGAACGCCGACACCACGGCCTTCATGCAGTGTCTGCAGGGCGATCTGTTCAAGGATTTCCCGACGCTCAAGTTCGTCATCCCGCACGGCGGCGGCGCGGTGCCGTATCACTGGGGGCGCTTTCGCGGCCTGGCGCAGGAGATGAAAAAGCCGCTGCTGCAAGATCACCTGCTGAACAACATCTTCTTCGACACCTGCGTGTACCACCAGCCGGGCATCGATTTGCTGACCAAGGTGATCCCGGTGGACAACATCCTGTTTGCCAGCGAAATGATCGGCGCCGTGCGTGGCGTTGACCCGGAGACAGGCCATTACTACGACGACACCAAGCGCTACATCGAGGCCTCGACCATTGTCGTTGGCGACGATCGCCACAAGGTCTACGAAGCCAACGCGCGCCGCGTGTACCCGCGCCTGGATGCGGCACTGAAAGCCAAGGGGAAATAAGCATGTACGAATTGGGCGTCGTTTACCGCAACATCCAGCGCACCGATGCGGCCACCGCCGATGCATTGGCCCCCTTTGGCAGCGCCACCGTGCACGAGGCCATGGGCCGCGTCGGGCTGCTCAAACCCTACATGCGGCCGATTTACTCAGGCAGCCAGGTCAGCGGCACGGCGGTCACCGTGCTGCTGCAGCCGGGCGACAACTGGATGCTGCACGTGGCGGCCGAGCAGATTCAGCCGGGCGACATCGTGGTGGCCGGCGTCACCTCGGACTGCACCGACGGCTACTTCGGTGACCTGCTGGCCACCAGCTTCAAGGCGCGCGGCGCGAGGGCATTGGTGATCGACGCGGGCGTGCGCGACGTGCGCATGTTGCAGCACGAGATCCAGTTTCCGGTCTGGAGCAAGGCCATCAGCGCCAAGGGCTGCATCAAGGCGACGCTGGGCAGCGTGAACGTGCCCGTGGTCTGCGCGGGGCAAATCGTGCACCCGGGCGACGTGATCGTGGCCGACGACGACGGCGTGGTCTGCGTGCCGCGCGCCATCGCCGCCAAGACACTGCAAGCCGCCACCGCGCGCGAAGCCAACGAAGGCGCCAAGCGCGCCGAGTTCGCCTCGGGCACGCTGGGACTCGACTATTACAAGATGCGCGAGCCGCTGGCCAAGGCGGGGTTGCGCTACATCGACTGATTGAACACAAACAGCCGGACGCAGAGGACGCAAAGGATTCGCAAAGGACGCAAAAAAGAAAACCAAAAATTTTGGCTGTTCCTTTTGCATCCTCTGCGCAACTTCTGCGTCCGGTATTCGGCATCTGATTTCAAACACCATGAGCAAACCCACCACCGGCCCGTTCGAGAAAACCCCCGGCTGGCTCGACTGGCACGAAGGCCCGAGCAAGCCACGCTTCAAGCTGCCGCCCGGCAGCGTTGACGCGCATTGCCACGTGTTCGGCCCCGGTGCCGAGTTCCCCTACGCGCCCGAGCGCAAGTACACGCCGTGCGATGCGTCGAAGGAACAGCTGTTCGCGCTGCGCGATCACCTCGGCTTTGCGCGCAACGTGATCGTGCAGGCCACCTGCCACGGCGCCGACAACCGCGCCATGGTCGATGCCTGCATGGCATCGAACGGCAAGGCGCGCGGCGTGGCGACGGTGAAGCGCGATGTGAGCGACGCCGAGCTGCAACGCCTGCACGCCGCCGGCGTGCGCGGCGTGCGCTTCAACTTCGTCAAGCGGTTGGTCGATTTCACGCCCAAGGACGAGCTGATGGACATCGCCACGCGCATCCATCAACTCGGCTGGCATGTGGTGATCTACTTTGAGGCGGTCGATCTGCCCGAGCTGTGGGACTTTTTCACCGCGCTGCCCAACACGGTGGTGGTCGACCACATGGGCCGCCCCGACGTGAGCAAGCCGGTCTATGGCCCCGAGTTCGCGCTGTTCATCAAGTTCATGCGCGAACACCCCAACGTGTGGAGCAAGGTGAGCTGCCCCGAGCGCCTGTCCGTCACCGGCCCCAAGGCGTTGAACGGCGAGCAGGCTGCCTACCGCGACGTGGTGCCCTTCGCGCGCAACATCGTCGAGCAGTTTCCCGACCGCGTACTGTGGGGCACCGACTGGCCGCACCCCAACCTGAAGGACCACATGCCCGACGATGGCCTGCTGGTCGACTTTATCCCGCACATCGCGCCCACGGCCGAGCTGCAGCGCAAGCTGTTGGTCGACAACCCGATGCGCCTGTACTGGCCTGAAGAAAAGGCCGCGCGTTGATCCCCATGGCCGCACGCCAAGCCCCGCAATCGGCGCCCATGTGGCCCGCCGACTGGCGGGTGCTGCACGCCAGCTTCGTCACCGAGACGGCGGGCAGCACCATCTGGCGCGTGCGGCTGGTCGGCGCGCCTGGCACGGCGGTGGCCAAGGTGCTCAAGCCAGCGGCCGACGCCGCCGACGAGTTGCGCGCCGCGCACTACCTGCGCTGGCGCGCGGGCGAGGGCGCGGTGCGCCTGCTGGCCGAAGACGGACTGATGCTGTTGCTGGAAGACGGCGGTGTGGCCCCGCTGGAATCACTGCCCGACGCCGCTGCGATGCCCGTGGCCGCCGACGTGCTGGCGCGTTTGCACCAGCCGCGACCAGCACCAGCGGCCCTGCAGCCCTTGCACGAGCGTTTCGGCGCGCTGTTCAGGCGCGTCACCACGCCGCACGATGCGGCCTATGCGCTGG
>JAGOVZ010000007.1:22824-33822 GCA_018060485.1 Ottowia sp.
GCCGCCGACGTGCTGGCGCGTTTGCACCAGCCGCGACCAGCACCAGCGGCCCTGCAGCCCTTGCACGAGCGTTTCGGCGCGCTGTTCAGGCGCGTCACCACGCCGCACGATGCGGCCTATGCGCTGGCCGCCGACATTGCGCACGAATTGCTGGATGCGCCGCACACGCCCGTCGCGCTGCATGGCGACCTGCACCACGAAAACGTCGTGCACGGCGCGCGCGGCTGGCTGGCCATCGACCCAAAGGCGTGCTGGGCGACGCGGCCTTCGATGCCGCGAACTGGTTCTACAACCCGTGGGGCCAAGACGCCCTGCACCGCCAAGCCGAGCGCATCGCCGCGCTGGCGCAGGTGCTGGCCGCGCCGCTCGGCTGCACGTCCGCGCACGTGCTGCGCCACGCCGTGGCCTACGGCGGCCTGTCGGCCGCTTGGTTTGCCGAAGACGGCGACGTGGCCAACGAACGCCGCACGCTCACCACCCTGCAAGCCGTGCACGCCGCGTGGCGTGCCGGCGGTTTTTGACATTGGAAGGAGACAAGCATGGCCCTCGACAAACCCTATCTCGACGTGCCCGGCACGACGATCTTCGACGCCGAGCAGAGCCGCAAGGGCTACTGGCTCAACCAGTTCTGCATGAGCCTGATGAAGGCCGAGAACCGCGCGCGCTTCAAGCAGGGCGAAGACGCCTACCTGGCCGAATGGCCGATGACCGACGAGCAGAAAGCGGCGGTGCGTGCGCGCGATCTGAACTGGATGATGAGCACCGGCGGCAACATCTACTTTCTGTCCAAGCTGGGCGCCACCGATGGCCTGAGTTTTCAGCAGATGGCCGGCAGCATGACCGGCATGACCGAGCAGCAGTACCGCGACATGATGATCTCGGGCGGGCGCAGCGCCGAAGGCAACCGCATCGTCGGCGAACAGGGCAACGCGCAAGGTGCGATGTCGCAGTCCGAGGCCTGGAAAGCCTGGGAAGAAGAAGCACAAAAAGAGCTGGCAGCGCAGGTGGAGAAAGCGCAGGCAGCTACCGAAAATGCAGCGCAAGGACAGGCCCGCATCACCGCCTCGGTCTACAGCTCGCACGTGCCGGCGATTGGCGCTGCCATCGATTTGGGCAAGACCGAAGAGCCGTATTGGGTGCCGCTGTTCAAGGGCTATGAGTTCAGCAAGCAGTGGATGAAGGAGCACACGCCTGACGTGATCTTTCTCGTCTACAACGACCACGCCACCAGCTTTGACCTGGGTGTGATTCCCACTTTTGCCATCGGCACGGCGCAAGAATTTCAACCCGCCGACGAAGGCTATGGCCCGCGTCCGGTGCCGGTGGTCAAAGGCCACCCCGCGCTGGCCTCGCACATCGCGCAATCGGTGATCCAGCAGGACTTCGACCTCACCATCGTCAACGACTTGAAGGTCGACCACGGCCTGACGGTGCCGATGAACCTGATGTTCGGCAGCCCCGCCGAATGGCCGTGCCAGGTGATTCCCTTCCACGTCAACGTGGTGCAGTACCCGGTGCCTTCGGGCGCGCGCTGCTTTGCGTTGGGGCAGGCGATTCGCCGCGCCATCGAAAGCTACGACGAGCCGCTCAAGGTGCAGATCTGGGGCACCGGCGGCATGAGCCACCAGCTGCAAGGCCCGCGCGCCGGCCTCATCAACGCCGATTGGGACAACCGCTTTCTCGACCGCCTGATCGCCGACCCGAAGGACTTGTCGACCATGCCGCACATCGACTACGTGCGCGAAGCCGGCAGCGAAGGCATCGAGCTGGTCATGTGGCTGATCGCCCGCGGCGCCATGGCCGATGTGGCCGGCGGGCTGGCGCCGACGGTGCGGCACCGCTTCTTCCATGTGCCGGCTTCGAACACCGCCGTGGGTCATCTGATCATGGAAAATCAGGCCTGAGCGCTTGCTGGACAAGCGCGAGCAGCTATCAATCAAGGAGTAGCATGAAAAACATCAACGTCGCGCTGGCCGGTGCCGGTGCCTTCGGCATCAAGCACCTGGACGGCATCCAGAACATCGACGGCATCCAGGTGGTGTCGCTCATCAGCCGCGATCTGGAAAAAACGCAGGAAGTGGCCGACAAGTACGGCATCGCCCACGTCACGACCGATCTGGCCGAAAGCCTGGCGCGGCCCGAGGTCGACGCCGTCATCCTCTGCACGCCGACGCAGATGCACGCCGAGCAATCGATTGCCTGCCTGCAGGCCGGCAAGCACGTGCAGGTCGAGATTCCGCTGTGCGACAACCTGGCCGATGGCCTGCGGGTGGCCGAGGTGCAGAAGAAGACCGGCCTGGTGGCCATGGTCGGTCACACGCGCCGCTTCAACCCCAGCCACCAATACGTGCACCAGAAGATCAAGGCGGGCGAATTCAACATCCAGCAAATGGATGTGCAGACCTATTTCTTTCGCCGCACCAACACCAACGCGCTGGGCCAGGCGCGCAGCTGGACCGACCACCTGCTGTGGCACCACGCGGCGCACACGGTCGATCTGTTTGCCTACCAGGCCGGCTCGCCCATCGTGAAGGCCAACGCCATTCAGGGCCCGATCCATCCCGAGCTGGGCATTGCGATGGACATGAGCATCCAGCTGAAAGCAGCCAACGGCGCCATCTGCACGCTCAGCTTGAGCTTCAACAACGACGGCCCGCTGGGCACCTTCTTTCGCTACATCGGCGACAGCGCGACCTACATCGCCCGCTACGACGACTTGTTCAACGGCAAGGAAGAGAAGATCGATGTGTCCAAGGTCGATGTGTCGATGAACGGCATCGAGCTGCAAGACCGCGAGTTCTTCGCCGCCATCCGCGAAGGCCGCGAGCCGAACGCCAGCGTGGCCCAGGTGCTGCCGTGCTACCAGGTGCTGCACGATCTCGAGCAGCAGCTGAATGCTGCGTAATTCATAGCTGCTTGCGCTTGATGGGAAAGCGTCAGCGCCCGATTTCTTTCAAGGCTGCATGTTCCCACCCTTCTGCGCGGTGACATAAAACGAAACAAAGCGATACCCGGGCGAGACCCGGCGGCGGGGCTTGCCCGGCATCATGGCGATCATGTTCAACCCGCCTTGAGAAGGGGCACCGTCATGAAACGCTGGATCAAACGCAGTCTTGTGGGCCTGGCTGGCCTGGGCATCGTGCTGGGCAGCCTGACGGCCTGTGGCCACCGCATGCACCACGGCGGCTGGCACGGCGACGCCACGCCCGAGCAGCAGGCCGAATGGCGCGGCAAGATGGTCGAGCGCGTTTCGGCCAAGCTTGACCTGAACGCCGATCAGAAAGCCAAGCTCGCCGTGCTGTCCGAGAAGATGCAGGCGCAGCGCCAAGCCTTGCGCGGCAGCGCCGATCCGCGCGCCGAGATGCAGTCGCTGGTCGCCGGTGCCCAGTTTGACCGCGCCAAGGCGCAGGCCCTGGTGCAGCAAAAGACCGATGCCTTGCGCAGCGGCAGCCCCGAAGTGATCGCCGCCTTGGGCGACTTCTACGACAGCCTCAATCCGGCGCAGCAGCAAAAGGTGCGCGACTTCATGAGCCACCGCGGCGGCTGGCGCCGGGGCTGACGTGACGGCCGTCGTGCTGAGCGCGCCGCGCGCCCTGCATCGCCTGGGCAGCGCGCCGACCGACGCGGGGCGAGGGGCGGCGGACGCGACACAATCGGGCATGACCCACATCCTGCTGATCGACGACGACGAGCACCTGGGGCCGCCGCTGGCGCATTATTTCCAGCGCTTTGGCCTGCAGCTGGCGCAGGCGCTGACGCCGGCCGACGGGCTGGCGCGGCTGCGCGCCGGCGGCGTCGACATCGCCATCCTCGACGTCATGCTGCCCGAGATGGACGGCTTTGCGCTGTGCCGCATCATCCGCGCCGAAAGCCGCGTGCCGATCCTGATGCTGACCGCGCGCGGCGAGGTGATGGACCGCGTGGTCGGGCTGGAGCTGGGCGCCGACGACTACATGCCCAAGCCGTTCGAGCCGCGCGAGCTGGTGGCGCGCGTGCAGAACGTGCTGCGCCGGCGCGAATCGGCGCCCGAGCCGCTGGCGGCCGATCCGGCGCTGCGCTTTGACGGCCTGCTGGTCAACCCCGCCACGCGCAGCGTGCAGCGGCAGGGCACGGGGGTCGAGCTGACCAGCACCGAGTTCGACCTGCTGCACCTGCTGGCGCGCTCGCCCGGCAAGGTGTTCAGCCGCGACGACATCCTGGCCGCGCTGCGCGGGCACGAGGTCGAGCTGCACACGCGCGCGGTCGACATCCTGGTCAGCCGCCTGCGCAAGAAGCTCGAACCGCTGGACGCCGTGAAGACACTGCGCAACGCCGGCTACACGCTGGCCCTGCAGCGGCAGCGCTGATGAGCCAGGCACCCGCCGCCAGCCCCTGGCGCCCCCTGCGGCATTCGCTGCGCGTGCGGCTGGTGCTGCTGTTTCTGCTGCTGGCGCTGGCGATGAGCGTGGCGTTCATCGGCGGTGTCGGCAAGGCGCTGTCGGCCGGCTGGCGCGGCGCCACCGAGCCGCTGTTCGTCGACTACGCCGACCGCCTGGTGGACGAGCTGGGCACGCCGCCCAGCATCGCGCGGGCGCAGGCGCTGGCCGAACGCCTGCCGCTGGCGGTGCGCATTTCGGGGCCGGCGGTCAACTGGGTGTCCGGCCCCTGGCCGCGCCACGGGCCGCCCTGGGCGCGCGCCGAAGAAGAAGGCGGGGCGGGCGCCAGCGCCATGCGGGCGCGCAACACCGTCAGCCGGCAGACGTCCGATGGCCACCGGGTCGAGTTCTCGCTGAAGACCTGGCGCGCCGACGACGACAAGAAAAATTTCGTCTGGTTCACGCTGGCGGCGCTGCTGGCGCTGACGGCGCTGGCCTACGGCGTGGTGCACCGCATGCTGCGGCCGATCCGCGACATCGGCGAGGGCGTGCGCCGCTTTGGCGCCGGGCAGTTCGAGCCGCCGATCCGGGTGCGGCAGGGCGCCCATGCCGACGAGCTGAGCGACCTGGCGCACAGCGTGAACCGCATGGCCGCCTACATCCACCAGATGCTGGACGCCAAGCGCGACCTGCTGCTGGCCATCAGCCACGAGTTGCGCACGCCGCTGACGCGAGCTCGGCTCAACGCCGAACTGCTGGCCGAGGACGCCGACACCGCGCCCACGCGCGCCGCGCTGCTGCGCGACCTGGCGCAGATGCGCGACCTGATCACCGACCTGCTGGAAAGCGAGCGCCTGGCCAGCCGCCACGCCGCGCTTCAGCGCGAGGCGACCGATCTGCCCGCGCTGGCGCATGCGCTGATCGGCGACATGGCCGCCCTGCGCGCCGCCGCGGCCGATGTGGCGGTGCACGTGGCGCCCAGTCTGACGGCACCGCTTTGGCTCGACGCCGGCCGCACGCGCCTGCTGCTGCGCAACCTGCTCGACAACGCGCTGCGCCACACCCCGACCGGCGCCGCGCCGCCCGAACTCCACCTTGGCGTGGCCGACAACGGCCACGTGCTGATCGAGGTGCGCGACCACGGCCCGGGCGTGCCGCCAGAGCAATTGGCGCGCCTGACCGAAGCCTTTTACCGCCCCGACGATGCGCGCCAGCGCAGCACCGGCGGGGTCGGCCTGGGCCTGTACCTGGCCCGCATGGTGGCCGAGGCGCACGGCGGCCGCCTGACCGTACGCAATGCGGAGCCGGGCCTGGCGGTGCGCGCCGAATGGCCGGCGGCGGCGGTGCCTGCGGAATCCTGATTTCTATCAAATCGATAGCTGCTTGCGCTTGTCCGTCAAGCGCTGGCGGCCTGTTTGACTCCGAATTTCGGACCGATGCGCTCAGCCGGCGGCTGGCGAGGTCGCGTCCGGCGCCGGATCGGGCGGCGCCTTGGCCGCCTGCTGGCGCGCCGCCTGCATCACCTCGTCGGCCATGTGGCCGAGCAGCATGACATCGCGCGGCGACAGCGTGCGCGGCTGATCGTCGAACACGCCCAGCGCGCCCAGCACGAAGCCGTCCGCCGTGCGCAGCGGCGCGCCGGCAAAGAAGCGGATGCCGCGCTCGGCCAGCAGCGGGTTGGCGGCAAAACGCGCGTCGCGCTGCACGTCGGGCACCACCAGCGGTTCGCCCAGCGCCACCACGTGGCCGCTCATCGATTGTTCGCGCGGCGCGCCTTCTTCAGGCGCGCCTTCGTCGGGCCGGCCGGCCGCGCCGGCATCGCCATGCGTCAGCTGCCACGCCTCGTTCACCAGCGCGATGTGGGCGCCCTGGCAGTCGAACACATCGGCGGCGCGCTTGGCCAGCGCGTCGAAGCGCCCGCGCAGCGCGGGGTTCAGCGCGCCGCTGTCCTGCAAGGCCTGCAGGCGTTCGGTCTCGTTCTCGGGCACTTCCGGCGGCACGTAGGGCGTGCCGGCGGCGCTGGCCAGCCGGTTTTGCGCCTGCACCACCAAATCGTCCAGCGTGGTGACAAACGCATCGGCGCCAGTCTCTTCCATCGGGTGCGCGACCTGTGCGCTCGGCTCGTAGCTCCAGGCCGCCAGCACCACCTGCAGATCGGGCCAGCGGCGCTTGAGGCGACGCACGAAATACTTGGCCAGCGTGGTCGGGTCGGGCGAGAAAAAGCTGAGGCAAATCACCTCGACGCCGCGCAGATCGAGCCGCGCGAAATAGTCCGACGACATCACGCCCAACTGCAGCACGCGGGCGCCAACGCCGTTCAGCGTCAGCACGTGGGCGGCCATGTCGGCGGCCAGCGAATCCATGGCCCAGCGCCCGCCGATGCAGGCCACGCGCAGCGGCAGTTCATCGGGCGGCGGATAGCTGTCGCGCAACTCGTCGATCACGCGCTCCATGCCGCTCACCACGCGGTGGCGGTGCTCGGCGGTGGCCACGGTGTCCTGCGCGGTGGCCGCCAGGCGCAGCGCGCCCAGGCCGACATGGTCGTAGAAGTGCTGCGGCGAGGTCTGCTCGGCATGCTGCTCGGCCATGTCGACGGCCTCTTCGACATCGCCCGCCAGCAGGCGCTGGTGCAGGCGCGTGGGTTCGTCCAGGGCGCGTTCGCTGCCCAGCAGCACCTCCAGAAACTGCAACTGCGGCAGGTAGTGGCCCAGCACCAGCAGCACCACCGTCATCGGCGTCGACAGCACCAGCCCGATCGGCCCCCACAGCGCGGTCCAGAACATGGCCGCCAGGATCAGCGACAGCGTCGACATGCCGGTGCTGGTGCCGTACAGCCAGGGCTCGACGAGGTTGTTGCTGATCAGCTCCAGCGTGGCGATCAGCGCCACCGTCCACAGCACCATGTTCCACCCAGGGTCGACGCCAAACGCCAGCGTGAGCGGAAAAATGGCGCCAATCATCGGCCCCACGTACGGCACGAAGCGCAGCACCGCCGCCAGCAAGCCCCACACCAGCGCACCCGGCACGCCGATGAACAGCAGGCCCAGTGCCATCGGTATGCCGTAGGTGGCGTTGACGAGCAACTGCATGGTCAGGTACTTGCTGACCCGCTTGGCGGCATCGCCCAGCGCGTCGGTGGTGCGGTGCAGGTTGCTGCCCAGCAGGCGCACCACCTTGTCGCGCAGATCGCCCTTGTCGAGCAGGATCAGCACCACGAACACGAACACGATGCCGACCAGCGCCAGCGGCGTGGCAAACGATTCGCCCCACGCCATCACGCGCTGCCACGGCGTGACGGCCTGGCCGACGATCTCGACGCGGGTCGGCTGCTCGGCGCGCGGCTTCGGGCCTTCGGCCTGGCGCTGCGCGGCGTCCAGTTCGCGCTCGACACGCGTGACCACGCGCGAATAGCGGTCCAGCACGCCCGGCTGGCGCAGGGACTGGCCAAAGCTGCGCAGCTTGCGCGTGATGTTGGTCTCGTAGACCGGCAGGTCGTTGCTGATCTGCCGCAACTGGCCGACGATGAAGAAGGCGCTGGCCAGCAGCAGGGCCACCGTCGCCATGACGACGATGGCCACCGCCAGCGCGCGCGGCACGCCGCGGCGCTTGAGCCACGACACCATCGGGTCCAGCACGAAGCCGACCAGGATCGCCAGCGCCAGCGGCATCAGCAGATCGCGCCCGAAGTAGAGCGCCGCCACGATGACGGCCACGCTGACCAGGCCGTTCATCAGCGGCGGGCGCGACAGCGCCTCGGCCGTATGCGACGCCACTTCGCCAGCGATGCGCGGCGCCACGACCGGCGCCGCGTCTTCGGCCGGCGCGGTCGTTGGAGGCATGGGCTTGGATGGTTCGGTCACGGGCGCACTCCCTGTGGGTGCTCGCGCTGCGCCGCCGCGCACGCGCACCACTTCCGCCCTGCGTGGCGGGGCGTGTGGGGATTGTGGGCAGTGGGTGGGCGTCGGCGTGTAGGACGAGCGCGCGGCAAGGGCGGCGGCTGTCGGGCTGCGGCTGGGGCGCCACAAACGGGCTGTCATGCGCATCGTCGAAAATGGCGCATTGCTTTTCTCGCCGGCACCCGCCGGCCGCACGCTCATGCTCGACCATCCCGATCGCTCACTTGGCCTGTCCGGCGCCAGCAACTTCCGTGACCTGGGCGGCTATGCGGGCACGGGCGGCCGGCCGGTGCGCTGGCGCCGGCTGTTTCGCTCCGACCATCTGGCGGCGTTGACGCCCGAGGATGCGCGGACGTTTCAGCAGCTCGGCGTCACGCGCACGTTCGACTTTCGCGGCACCGGCGAGCGCGCCGCCGTGCCCTACGACCTGCCGGGCGTGACGCAGCATGCGCTGCCCATCGAGCCGACCGTGGTGCAGCGCATGAAGGATTTGCTGGACGCCGGCGAAACCGTGACGCCCGCGCACACGGTGGAGCTGATGCAGCATACCTACCGCGCCTTCGTGCACGACAACGCGACGCGCTTCACGGCGCTGTTTTCGCACCTGCTGGAAAGCGACGCGCCGCTGGTGTTTCACTGCACCGCCGGCAAGGACCGCACTGGCTTTGCGGCGGCGCTGATCCTGCTGGCGCTGGGCGTGCCGCGCGACGTGGTGATGCAGGACTACCTGCTGACCAACGACTTCTACCGCATGCCGGCGCTGGATGAAAGCCGCGCGCCGCGCGAGGTGCTGAACGTGCTGTGGCGCGTGCAGCAGGAATTTCTGGACGCCGCGCTGCACGCCGTCGAGCACGATCACGGCGGCATCGATGCCTACCTGAGCGACGCCCTGAGCGTGGGCAGGGCAGAGCGCCAGCGGTTGGCCGAGTTGTACCTCGCGCCTGCCAGGTAACTACAAAATTGATAGCTGCTCGCGCTTGTCCATCAAGCGCTGGCGGCCTGTTTTGCTTTGAATCGCGGGGTCAGCGACCGCTGGCGCGCAGCCGCAGGCCCCAGGGCGTTTTCTGCCACGCAATGACTTCCTCGCGCAGCAGGTGCGCCGATTGCGGCCAACGCTCGGCCCAGCCGTTGCCGACGCTGAGCGTGAAGCCCTGCGCCGGTTCGGCATCGGCGCTGATGCTGACGTGTTGCGTTTCCGGGTCTTGCCGCGCGTGGCACAGGATGACGGCCAGGCGCAGCGCCAGCAACTGGCGCATGAACAGCGGGTCGCCAAAGCGCGCCTCCAGCTTGCGCAGCTTGCCGCGGTGGCCCAGCACCAGCTGGCTCAAATCGTGCAGCTCGTGCATGGCGAAGCCGGCGACGTCGGCGTGGCCCAGGATGTAGGCGCCGTGCTTGTGCGCGTCGGCGTGCGAGATGCGCGAGCCGATTTCGTGCAGGCGCGCGGCCCAGTCGATCTCGCGCTTCAACTCCTCGCGCTGCTTTTTTTTCAGCGTGGCGGGCGCCAGCTGATCGAACAGCGCCAGCGCCGCGCGCGACACGCGTTCACCCTGCGCGGCGTCGGCACTGAACTTGGCCGCCAGCGCGGCGACGGCGGTCGCGCGCACGTCGGTCTGCTCCTGCTCGCGGTCGAGCATGTCGTACAGCGCGCCGTGGCGCAGCGCACCGTAGGCGTATTGCAGCGAATCGATCTGCAGCAAATCGAACAGCGCGCGCAACACCGACAGGCCGCCGGCAATCACCGCCTTGCGCTCTTCCTTGATGCCCTCGAGCTTGATGGCGTCGAAGCGCCCGGCCTTGATCAGCTTGTCGCGCAGCCAGTCGAGGCCTTCGCGCGTGATCTGGTAGCGCGCCGGCGAGCGCTCGGCCAGCAACAGCGTGTCGGCAATCGCGCCGACGGTGCCCGAGCACCCGTACGCCTGGTCCCACTGCTTGCGTCCGTGCGTGGTGGCGGCGTCGTCCAGCACCGCCTTGGCGGCGATTTCGGCGCGCTCGAAGTTCCGGGCCGACAGCACGTTGTCGGGAAAGTAGCGCATCGACCACGCCACGCTGCCCACGCGGTACGACTCCATCACCTGCGGCGCGTAGCCGCTGCCGATGATGAGCTCGGTCGAGCGCCCGCCGATGTCGAGCACCAGGCGCCGCTCGTCGGACTGCGGCAGCAGGTGGGCCACGCCCTGGTAGATCAGGCGCGCTTCTTCGCGGCCGGCGATGACGTCGATCGGAAAGCCCAGGATCTGCTGTGCGACGGTGAGAAATTCCTCGCGGTTGCGCGCTTCGCGCAGCGTTTGCGTGGCCACCGCGCGCACCTGGTTGGGCGCAAAGCCGGCCAGCCGCTCGGCAAAACGGGCCAGGCAGTTCCAGCCGCGTTGCATCGCGTCCTGCGACAGGCAACGGTCGGCGTCCAGCCCGGCGCCCTGGCGCACGGTCTCCTTGTGGTATTCCATGCGCTGGAGCTGTCCCAGCTCCAGGCGGGCGATTTC
Organism: Ottowia sp.; assembly: GCA_018060485.1. Classification (GTDB taxonomy): domain Bacteria; phylum Pseudomonadota; class Gammaproteobacteria; order Burkholderiales; family Burkholderiaceae_C; genus Ottowia. The sequence continues at coordinate 33,556 of JAGOVZ010000007.1, forward strand.
AAGGCGAAAGCTGTTGGAGCCCAGGTCCACAGCCGCAAGACGGGTGCCGGATTGCATAGATGAGGCGGGCGCCTGGCGGCGCCGCAAAGAAGTCGCTGCCGATTGTGGCGCATTCCACGGGGCACGCTGGCGCCGTCGCGTGCTTGTGTGACGTCACGAAGTTGTCACATTGCCTAAATACATTGGCGAGGTCTGAAGTAACCCCTCAAAGGTGATCACATTATGAAACGTACCTTCCTCAAGGCCCTGGCCGTCACGGCGCTGGGC
>JAGOVZ010000244.1 GCA_018060485.1 Ottowia sp.
CGGCGCCGGCAAGCGCGCAGCACGCCGTTCGGCTGGTCGCCCTGTTGCGCAGCGCGATCTGCGTGGCGGCCATGCGGCCAGCGGCTGCAGCGCGTGCTGCCGAAACACCACGCCCCAAGGTGTGAGCGCTGCCTGATGCGTGGAACGCGCCAAAACCGCCACGGCACTATGATGCGGGTCTTCCGGTTCAGACCAAAATCGGCCACCAGCGCTTGCCCTGCCTGCGGCAAACGCTACAAAAAAAAGAGTACTCATGTTCAAAAGCCTGAAAGCCCAAGGCGCGCTGGGCATCACGCTGGCGGCGGCCGGCATTCTGATGATCACCATGGGCGCGCGCCAGTCCATCGGCCTGTTCGTCGGGCCGATCAACACCAGCACGGGCTTGGGCATTGCCACCATCAGCTTCGCGCTGGCGATTGCGCAGTTCACCTGGGGCGCGGTGCAGCCGCTGGCGGGCGCGGCGGCCGACCGCTGGGGGCCGCGCGCGGTGCTGATCGGCGGTGTGTTCATGCTGGCCGTGGGCACCGCGCTGACGCCGCTGATGGGCAGCGGCCCGGGCCTGATCTTCGCGCAGGGGCTGCTGGTGGCGGCGGGCGCGGGCGCGGGCAGCTTCTCGGTGCTGATTGGCGCGGCGGCGCAGCGCATTCCGGCGGCGTCGCGCGGCTCGGCCTCGGGCGTCATCAACGCGGGCGGCTCGCTCGGCCAGTTCGTGTTTGCACCGGTGGCGCAAAAGCTGATCCAGCTGGTGGGCTGGATGGGCGCCATGTACACGCTGGCCGTGATGGCGCTGCTGGCGCTGCCGCTGATCGGGCGCGTCACGAAGGGGGGCAGCACCGCTCACGCCGCGGCCGAAGCCACCCCCGACGGCGGCCTGCGCCGCGCAGTGAAAGAAGCCATGGGCGACCGCAGCTATTTGCTGCTGCACCTGGGCTTTTTCACCTGCGGCTTTCACATCGCCTTCCTCGTCACACACCTGCCGACCGAGGTCGATTTGTGCGGCCTGCCGCCTTCGGTGGCCAGTTGGTCGCTGGCGCTGATCGGGCTGGCCAACATCGTCGGCAGCCTGGTGACGGGGCATTTGGTGGGCCTTTACCGCAGCAAGATGATTCTGGCGCTGATGTACGCCAGCCGCGCGCTGCTGGTGCTGTGGTACCTGGCCATGCCGCGCGAGCCGTGGGTGTTCTACGTCTTCGCCGTCGGCCTGGGGCTGACCTGGCTGGCCACGGTGCCGCCCACGGCCGGCATCGTGGGCAAGCTGTTTGGCGTGCGCTACCTGGGCACGCTGTTCGGCCTCACGCTGCTGAGCCACCAGATCGGCGGCTTTCTGGGCGCCTGGCTGGGCGGTTTGGCCATCACGCGCTTTGGCAACTACAACTGGATGTGGTGGGCCGACATCGCGCTGGCGCTGATGGCGGCGGTGGTCAACCTGCCGATCCGCGAGGCGAAAGTGCGGCCGGCGATGGCCGCAGCCTGATGGCGGCGCAACTGGCGCCGCGTTGATTTCAAGCCAAAATAGCCGCCAGCGCTTGCCTGCACTGCGCAAGCAGCTTCTATTTCAATAGCATTTTTGTATCCGGCGCGCCTCAGGCCGTGGCCGTCAAGTCCACCCGGCACGCCTTGCCGCTGCGCCCGCGCGGCACTTCGCAGCCCGGCTCGCCCAGCACCTCGATCGGCTCGGCGCCCTGCGACAGCGCGAACTGCTGCAGCGCCTCGCGGCAGCGCGCAATGGCGGCGTCGGCCGCTTCGCCCGTGAGCGGCAGGCGCAGCACCAGCGTGCTGGGGCCCCGCTGTTGCAGTTGAAAGTCGAACACGCCGCAGTCTTCCTCCACCACGGTGCACAAGGCCATCGGCAACAGGCTCACGGTCTGGCCCTTGCGCTTGGCCGCCACGCGCAGGATATCGTCGCGCCGCCCTTCCAGCTCGATCACCGGCAGGGCTGAGCCGCAGCCGCAGCGCTGGCCCGTGAACAGGAGCTGATCGCCCAGGTCGTAACGGATCAGCGGCTGCGCCAGATTGGCCAGGTTGGTCAGCAGCACGCTGTGCGAGCGCTGGCCGGCCGGCAGCGGGCGGTGTTTCTCGTCCACCGGCTCCAGCAGCACCCAGTCTTCGTTCACGTGCAGGTGGCCGTGCGCGCATTCCCAGGCGATGGGCAGAAATTCGGACGCGCCATAGCTGCCGCGCACCTGGGCGCCAAACACCTGCGCCAGGCGCTCGCGCACGGCCCGGCTCAGGCCCTCGCCGCCGGTCATCACGCAGCGCGGCTGGATGGTCAGGCGCCCGGCCTCGGCCTCGTCGGCCAGCAGCGCCGCCGCCGTCGGGTAGGTGGCCACCACGGTGGGCTGAAAGTCGTTGAGCGCCTGCACCAGATCCTGCACCGGCTGCAGCAGGCTGAAGCTGCGCGACGCGGCGCCCAGCCACGGGTTGATGCGGCGCAGCCGCTCGAAGCTGACCACGCTGGCAAAGTGCCCGCCGGTCGCCGTCACCAGCGCATGGCGGTCGCTGCCGCCCAGCATGTCGAGCGCGGCAAAGGCGCTCAACAGCCCGCGCCCGCCACCGCCGCCGCGGCTCGGCACGCGGTGGCGCACCGCCTCCAGCGCGTCGTACACCGCCAGCGCCTGTGCGTCCTGCACGAACACGCCCGGCTGGCCGCTGGTGCCCGAGCTTTCCCACACCATGTAGCGGCCCAGCCAAGGCTCGCCCGCGCGCGCGGGGTCGCGCAGGAAATCGCGCAACTCATGAAGCCGCAATTCGGGGTCGGTCACCCAATCGTCAAAGCGCGCCATCAATTCGCGCCGCGTGACCGGCGCCATGCGCGACAGCACCGAAGCGCGCGGGCGTGCGCCCTCGCCCATGCGTTCGCGGTAAAGCGCCGAGCCGCGCGCGGCCTCCAGCAGCCGCACCAAGCGCTGCTGCTGGCGCTGCGCGACCAAGAAGGGCGGCGCGTGGGTGGCGGCCACCACGTCGAGCATGGCGGCCTGCAGGTGCAAGGGGTCGAAAACGGGGGGGATGGCGCTCATCGGGCGCGGGCCCCCGGTTGCGCGGCGCGGGGCGGAGCTTGGCCGCCGCAGTGTTCAAACATGCTTGTCTCCATCGTCATCGGTGTTCTGCTCACGCGCCTGCGCCCGGACACCGCCTGAACGCCCGGCGCTTGATGACACCGTGAACGCCGGTTGGCGTCAGTCTTGCCGGGTTCGCCATCGCCCGCCTTGACGCGGGTCAACAGGAAGATCGGCGTGGCTGGTTGTGGGGCGACGCGCCGGTTCACTTTACGGCAAATCTGCGCCATGGCCCTGCCTGACGCCCTTGCGCGGCCGGTGCACGGGCTGCCGGCTGCTGCTGCCGATTGGTGAATCGACCAGGACGCAGGCGCAAACGCTCGCTCAGCGGCTGCTGCGCGCAGGCTCAGACCGTGCCACGGCGAAAAAATAGGCCGGCCGCCGCACGCTGAGCGCGCGAAGGCACGGCCGCCACGCCCGCGCGCTGCGCCAGGCGCGCAGCACGGCGCCGGCCGTGCGCCAGGCGTCCCACAGCAGCAGCGCGACGCCGGCGGCCACCAGCAGCACGCCCGGCAGCAGCAGCGCCTTGACCAGCGCCGCCGCGCCGGCCGCCGCCAGCAACACGCCCAGCAGCACCCGCCAGCTCATGCGGCCGCGCCGGCCCGCGCCAGGTTCAGCGCCAGCAGGCGGCGCAGGATGTCGTCGTCGGTCATGGCGGGCGTGTAGTC
>JAGOVZ010000062.1 GCA_018060485.1 Ottowia sp.
CGCCCGGCGCGGCACAATGCGCGGATGCAATCCTGGCGCGCGTCGATGCTGCGGTTCGACGAACACGGCCACGCCGTGTTCGAGCGCGATGGCCTGCTGGTGACCGGCCCCGGCGCCGATGGCCGCGCCGTGGTGCTGGCCGCGGGCGACCACGCGGCCTTGTCGCCCCGCTACGCCGACGTGCCCTGCACCCACCTGCCCGGCCGCATCATCGCGCCGGGCTTTGTCGACACCCACATCCACTATCCACAGCTGGATGTGATCGGCTCGCCGGCCGAGGGCCTGCTGCCCTGGCTGGAGCACTACACGTTTCCGCACGAAGCGCAGTTTGCCGACCGGGCGCACGCCACCGAGGTCGCCACGTTCTTCTGCGATGAGCTGATGCGCCACGGCGTCACCACGGCGCTGACCTTCTGCACCTCACACCCGGCATCTGTCGATGCTCTTTTTTCTGAAGCACAAAGACGTGATCTGCGCCTGATCGCCGGCAAGGTGCTGCAAGATCGGCATTCACCCGATGGCGTGCGCGACGAGACCGAGCAAAGCCTGATCGACACCGAAGCGCTCATTAAAAAGTGGCATGGCGCCGATCGCCTGGGCTACGCCATCACGCCACGCTTTGCGCCAAGCTGCACCGAGCAGCAATTGCGCGGCGCCGGCGAGCTGGCGGCGCGATACCCGGACGTGTGGATTCAATCGCACGTGGCCGAGAACGTGCACGAGATCGAGTGGGCGCGCGCGCTGTTCCCCGATTCGCGCAGCTATCTCGCCATCTACGCCGACCACGGCCTGATGCGCCGGCGCGCCATGTACGCGCATTGCATCCACTTTGACGACGACGACCGCGCGCTGATGCGTGAGACGCAAACCGCCGCCGCCGTGTGCCCGACCAGCAATCTGTTTCTGGGCAGCGGCTTCTTCGACTTTGCCGGCGCCGAGCGCGTGCCCTTCTTGCACGCACTGGCCAGCGATGTCGGCGGCGGCACCAGCGTTTCGCCCTTCATCACCATGCGGGCGGCCTACTTTGCCGCGCGCGCCACCAGCACCGGCCTGCAGCCCAAGCCCGGCGTCAGCCTGTCACCCGAACACCTGTGGTGGCTGCACACGGCGGGCGCGGCGCGCGCGCTGGATCTGGAAGGCGTGATCGGCAATCTGCAACCCGGCTGCGAGGCCGACTTCGTGGTGCTGAACCCCGAAGCCACACCGCTGCTGGCGCGCCGCACGCGCGCGGCGGGCAGCCTGGCCGAGTTGCTGTTCGCGCTCATCGTGCTGGGCGACGACCGGGTGGTCGAGCGCACGGTCATCGCGGCGCCGCAGCAAGGAGCGCCATCGCTCAGACCGGCTTGACGAACAGCCCCACCGTCAGCGCCAGGCCGATGCACACGATGGCGATGCGCAGCCAGCGCTCGTTCACGCGGCGCAACGCCCACACGCCGGCCAGGCCGCCCAGGATGGCGCCGGCGCCCAGGGCGATCGCCTGCGGCCAGTGCACCAGCGGCGAGGTGACGAACAGCGCCACCGCTGCCGCGTTCATGACCGAGGCCAGCACGTTCTTGGTGGCCGCCGCGTGGCGTGCCGTCACGCCCGCCATCGACAGCGCCGCCATCATCAGGAAGCCGATCCCGCCACCGAAATAGCCGCCGTAGATGGCGATGAAGAACTGCGCAATCCCGGTCGGCACCGGGCCGATCTGTGCGGCCGCCAGGTTGGCCGGCTTGCGACGAAAGCTGCCCCACGCGAACATCGCGGTAGCGAACAACACCAGCCACGGCACCAGCCGGGAAAAGATGGACGACGGCGTGTTCAGCAGCAGCAAGCCGCCGAGCGCGCCCCCCACCACGCTGATGCCGAACAGCGCCTTGAACGGCAGCCGCCCCGCCCCCGTCACCAGGCTGCGACCTGCCAGACCCGACGTGACCTGCCCCGGAAACAGCGCCACCGTGGAGGTGATGTTGGCCGCCAGCGGCGACATGCCCGACATGATCAGCGCCGGCAGCGTGACGAAGGAGCCGCCGCCCGCCAGCGCGTTCTGCAGTCCGGCCCACAGGCCTGCGGCGAAAATCAGAAGAAGCATCAGCATCGGCGTGGCAAGTGGCGGCAGGGCAGGCGATCATGACACCAACGCGCCTCGGGCGGCCGGCGCACGGTGAAATCAGGCAAAATCGTGCTCCAGTGCTTGCCGCACAAGCGCAACAAGCTATAAAAAAGGTAGTATTCGATGAGCATCAAGAGCGACCGCTGGATCCGCCGCATGGCCGAGCAGCACGGCATGATCGAACCCTTCGAGCCCGGCCAGGTGCGCGAGGCGAACGGCGAAAAGATCGTCAGCTACGGCACCAGCAGTTACGGCTACGACATCCGCTGCGCGCCCGAATTCAAGGTCTTCACCAACATCCACTCGACGGTGGTGGACCCGAAGAACTTCGATGAAAAGAGCTTTGTCGACATCAACGCGCCGGTCTGCATCATCCCGCCCAACAGCTTTGCGCTGGCGCGCACGATGGAATACTTCCGCATCCCGCGCAACGTGCTGACCATTTGCCTGGGCAAAAGCACTTACGCGCGCTGCGGCATCATCGTCAACGTCACGCCGTTCGAGCCCGAGTGGGAAGGCTACGTGACGCTCGAGTTCAGCAACACCACGCCGCTGCCGGCCAAGATCTATGCCGGCGAAGGCTGCGCGCAGGTGCTGTTCTTCGAGAGCGACGTCGACGACGTGTGCGAGACCTCGTACAAGGACCGCGGCGGCAAGTACCAGGGCCAGGTGGGCGTGACGCTGCCCAAGGCCTGAGCCCGCGCCGGGCTTCGGTTTTCTCCTACTTGCGGGCACGCCGCCCGCTGAGCGGCACCGCGCCGTGGCCTTCGCAGAATCGGCGCATGGCTATGCAGATTCATTCATTCGATTTCCAGGACACGCTGGCGCAGGCCGAGCCGCCTTCGACAGTTGCACCGCGCCGCTTGCGCCCGCCAGTCGTGCCGGGCCCAGAATGGCTGTCGCCACGGCAGGTGGTCACGGTGGTGGGCCTGGTGGCGCTGGTCGTTTTCTTGCTGGCCTGCATCGCTGGCGTGGCGAAAGCGCAGGTGCGCAAGGGCAGCGAATTCCAGTTTGCCGCCCAGTGGCCGGTCGTCACGGCCGAGGCCAAGGTCTACAGCAGCCGCGGCGGCACCAACGTGGCCGATCTGGGGCCGGTGGCGGCGCTGTCGAACTGAGGCGGCATCAACCCCCAGCGCGCGCTTGAACGGCCAGCCGCGCGGCAGCCAAGTCCCAGCCGGCCCAACCGCAGCTCTTGAACAACACCGGCCCGCCTTCAGCGCGGGCTTTTTGCTGCGCGCGCACGATGTCGGCGAGCGCCGGCATCGCGTCCACGTCCAGCCCGGCCTGCAGCAGATCGCCCGCCTCATGCCCGGCATCGCGCGAATCGACCACGATACGGCCCTGTGCGGCGATGCGGCGGCACAGTTCGGCATCGATTTCGACCATCTGCGGCGTGAAGGCGCCGACGGCGGCGATGAAGGCGTCGGCGCGCGGCGCGGCGCGCAGCACCACCTCGCTGGCCGGCGTGCAGGTGGCGGCCAGCGGGCAGTCGGCCAGCGCGGCGTCGGCATCGTCCACCACCTCGGCCTGCAGGCCCAGGCCGCGCGCGTGTTCGGCCAGGGCTTCGGCGCTGGCGCGGCGGCGCGAGGCGATGCGAAACTGCGTCACGCCCAGCGCGGCGGCAAACACCTCGATGTGCGCCTGGCCTTGCACGCCGGCACCGACGATCAGCATCGGGCCATTCAGGTCGGGTGCCAGCCAGCGCGCGGCCAGCGCCGAGACAGCAGCGGTGCGGCGCGCGGTGACGGTGGGGCCGTCGAGGATCAGCGGCCGCTCGCCGCTGGCAACGTCGAACACCGTGACGTCGCCCTGAATCGTCGGCCGGCCGGTGCCCATGTTGGCGGGCGTGAAGGTGATCAGCTTGGTCATCGCCGTGCGCGCGTCGCAGCCCGGCATGGCGAACAAAAAGGCGCCGGCGGCCATCGGCAGCACGGTGCGCGGCGGCACCGACACGCTGGCGTCGGTCAGCAGCGCTTCGATTTCATCGACCAGAGGCGCCCAGGGCAGGCGTGCGGCGGTTTGTTCGGGATTGAGCAGAATGTCCATCGGCTGAGATTCTGCGGCATCGCTACCGCAGCATGGGCGGCCTATGGCATTACTTCAATTTTGCTAGCTGCTTGCGCTTGCCAGACAAGCGCTGGCGCCCTGTTTTATCAATCAATGGCGCCACCAACCGCGCGCACATCCTGCTGCACCGTCAGCGCCGTGCGTATGCCGACGCGCAGACCTTCGACCATCTGATCCAGCGGCAGGCTGGGCGCGCCCTGCTCGGGCAGCATGGGCACGTGGATGAAGCCGCCGCGCGTGCGCTTGAGGCCGCGCGCCGTCGCCAGCCGGTGCATCAGCCCGTAGAACACGTGGTTGCAGACAAAAGTGCCGGCGGTTTGCGACACCTCGGCCGGCACGCCCGCCCAACTGATCGCCTGCTGCATCGCCTTGATCGGCAAGGTGCTGAAGTACGCGGCCGGCGCCCCCGCGACCACGGGGCTGTCGATGGGCTGGGCGCCGGCGTTGTCGGCAATGCGCGCATCATCAACGTTGATGGCCACACGCTCCAGCGAGATCGCCGCGCGCGTGGCGGCCAGGCCCAGGCAGATGACGAGCGCCGGCCGGTGTTCGGCCAGCAAGGCGTTCAGGCGCGTGAGCGAATCGCCAAACACCGTCGGCAGTTGCGCGGCGATGATGCGGTGGCCCGCCAGCTGCCGCCGGTGCAGCGCCTGGGCGATCAGCCAGCTGGGGTTGAGGACGTCGCCGCCAAAGGGATCGAAGCCGGTCAGCAGCACCGACGGACTTTTAGCGCGCTTGTCTGACGGGCGGGCACGGGGGCGGGCAGCTACCATTGCCGCAATTTAGCGCAAACCTTGCGCACGAGGAGTCGAGCATGAGATGGGAAGGCGAAAGACAGTCGGACAACGTGGAAGACCGCCGCGCCAGTGGCGGCGGGGGCGGCGGCTTTGGCATCGGCGGGCGCAGCATCGGCATCGGCACCATCGTGATCGCGCTGCTGGCCTGGGGCGTGTTCGGCATCAACCCGCTCACCACCATCGGCATGTTGGGCGGTGGCGGCTCGCCGCAGGTGCAGCAGACGCCGGCGCAAAAACCGCCCGCCAGCGATCAGGGCGCGGCCTTTGTGTCGACCGTGCTGGCCTCGACCGAGGACGCGTGGAACGAGGTCTTCAAGGAAGGCGGCGCGCAGTACCGCGCGCCCAAGCTGGTGCTGTTTCGCGGCCTGACGCCCACCGCGTGCGGCACCGGGCAAAGCGCGATGGGGCCGTTTTACTGCCCGAACGACCAGAAGGTGTATCTGGACATGAACTTCTTCGACACGCTGAGCCGCCAGCTCGGCGCGCCGGGCGAATTCGCGCGCGCCTACGTGGTGGCGCACGAGGTCGGCCACCACGTGCAAACATTGCTGGGCACAACCGAGAAGGTCGACAGCATGCGTGGCCGCATCAGCCAGTCGCAACAGAACCAACTGTCGGTGCGCATGGAACTGCAGGCCGACTGCTACGCCGGCATCTGGGCCAACAAGTCGCAACAGGCCAAGAACTGGCTGGAGCAAGGCGACATCGAATCGGCCATGAACGCCGCCGCGCGCATTGGCGATGATGCCCTGCAGCGCCAGCAAACCGGTGCCGTGCGGCCCGACTCGTTCACCCACGGCAGCAGCGCTCAGCGCCAGCGCTGGTTCATGCAGGGGCTGAAGACCGGCAGCGTGCAGGCTTGCGACACCTTTAATACACAGAACCTGTAACCCCCTGTGCCGCTTTCGGCGTCTTCCCCCAGGGGGGACAACGCTGGCGGCCGGGGCAAGCCCGTGCCGCGGCATTCCCGTGTTGCCTGCTCCGCGGCCTTTTGAAGGCGGCTTGCTGCGCAGCCTCTTTTATGGATGTTTTTGGCCGCCAGCGCTTGACTGGCAAGCGCGAGCAGCTATAAAAAACGAAGTGACTGCAGCTTGCCAGCTGTGGCCGCGCAGCAGGCCACTTCGAGCCGGCGCGGAGCGGGCTTGGCCCGGTCGCAGACGGCGTCCCCTTGGGGAAGCCGCGTAAGCTGCACAGGGGTGACACATTTCTTGCGACAATAGCGGGTTAATGACCGAAACCGCTTTACAACCCTATTCTTCTCTTGCGCTGGCCGAGCCGCTCAAGCGCGCCGTGGCCGACATGGGCTACGAGAACATGACGCCGATCCAGGCGCAGGCCATTCCGGTGGTGCTGGCCGGGCAGGACGTGATGGGCGCCGCGCAAACCGGCACCGGCAAGACCGCCGCCTTCTCGCTGCCGCTGCTGCAGCGCCTGCTCAAGCACGAAACCGCGTCCGTTTCGCCCGCTCGCCACCCAGTGCGTGCGCTGGTGCTGCTGCCCACGCGCGAGTTGGCGGTGCAGGTGGCCGACCAGGTCAAGCAATACGCCAAATACACCGACCTGCGCAGCGCCGTCGTGTTTGGCGGCATGGACATGAAGCCACAGGTCGCCGAATTGCGCCGGGGTGTCGAGGTGCTTGTCGCCACGCCCGGCCGCCTGCTCGACCACATCGAGGCCAAGACCGCGGTGCTGAACCAGGTCGAGTACGTGGTGCTCGACGAGGCCGACCGCATGCTCGACATCGGCTTTCTGCCCGATTTGCAGCGCATCCTGAACTACCTGCCCAAGAGCCGCACCACGCTCTTGTTCAGCGCCACCTTCTCGCCCGAGATCAAGCGCCTGGCCGAGAGCTATCTGCAAAACCCGGTGTTCATCGAGGTCGCGCGGCCCAACGCCACCGCCGCCACCGTGGAGCAGCACTTTTATCTGCTCGACGAAGACGACAAGCGCCGCGCCATCCGCCAGGTGCTGAAGGACAAGGAACTGCGCCAGGCCTTCGTGTTCTGCAACAGCAAGCTCGGCACCGCGCGGCTGGCGCGCGCGCTGGAGCGCGACGGCCTGAAAACCACCGCACTCCACGGCGACAAAAGCCAGGACGAGCGCCTGAAATCGCTGGAAGCCTTCAAGCAGGGTGAGGTCGATCTGCTGGTGGCCACCGACGTGGCCGCGCGCGGGCTGGACATCAAGGACGTGCCGGCCGTCTTCAACTACGACGTGCCGTTTCACGCCGAAGACTACGTGCACCGCATCGGCCGCACCGGCCGCGCCGGCGCCTCGGGCGTGGCGGTGACGCTGGTCACCAAGCACGACCAGCGCCTGATGGGCGAGCTGGAGAAATTGCTCAAGACCAAGGTCGAGCTGGAACACCTGGCGTTCGAGGAAGAAAAGCCGCGCGGGCGCATCAACGATGGCCGCCGCCGCTGGCAGGGCGAGGAAACCGGCGACGCGCGCGACACCGTGCGGCGCGAGCGGACCGAGCGCCGGCACCCCGAGCGCCGCGCCGCGCCCGCCGCAGCACCGGCCGATCCGTTCTTCAACCAGCCCTACGAAGTGCCCACCGAAGCCGCCGACAACCCGCCGACCTGGGAAAAGGAAGCGCGCCCCGCCCGCTCGGGCGTGTCGGCCAACATCAAGCCCAAGCGCAAGGTGGCGGCACTGTTCAAGGCGCCCGAGACCACGGCTTCCTGAGTCGTCAACTCGGGACTTTCAAGTCTTTTGGGCCGTCAGCGCTTGCCAGATAAGCGCGAGCAGCTATCGCTTTTGATGACGCGCCTGCGGCGCATGACCTCGGCTGGCGCCTTCGATGACGGCGCTGCCCGCCATGACGGACTGGGTCATTTCGTCATTGAGCGAAGCGAAGTCATTTCGTCATCAAAACAGGCTCCAGCGCTTGACTGACAGGCGCGAGCAGCTATCAAATTGGAAGCGTATCAGCGCAACAGCTGCGTCACGGTGTGAATGGTGAGGCCCACCAGACCACCGACCAGCGTGCCGTTGATGCGGATGAACTGCAGGTCGCGCCCGATGTGGCGCTCCAGCTCGTCGGTCATCTCGCGCGCGTCCCACGATTGCACGCGCGCGACGATGTAGCCGCGGATGTCCTCGCGGTAGCGCTCGATCAGGCGCGGCGCGGCGGCTTGCAGCTCGCCGTTGATCCAGCCACGGATTTCGTCATCGCCCGCCAGCCGCTCGCCGAGCGTGCGCGCCGCCTGCGTGATGGCGCGGCGGATCGATGAGGCATCGCTCGCCATGTCGGCCTGCAGCCAGGCCAGCAACTCGGCCCACAGCTGGTTCACGTAGTCGCCGAGCGCGGGGTTGTCCAGCAGCGCCTGCTTCTGGCGCTCGATGCGCTGGCGCAGTGCGTCGTCTTCCTTCAGGCGGGCGATGAAGTTCTCCACCATGCCGTCGAAGCGGCGGCGCAGGCTGTGCGCGGGATCGTCGGCCATGTCGATGATGGTCTTGGCGATGACCACCACCACCTTGCGCGTGGCCAGCCGGGCGGCGACCTGGTCGAGCCCGACGTATTTCAGCGCCTTGACCTCGCGCGCGATGGCTTCGGTGATGGTGTCCTGCACGCTGTCTTCGCCCAGCAGCTTGGCCAGTTGCACCAGCACGCCGTCGAGCAGCTCCTGGTGGCGGCCCTCCTGCGTCATGGCCTCCAGCACCTGGCCGGACAGGCGCGTGACTTCGAGCTGGCGCAGACCGCGCCGCGCCAGGTCGGCGACGAACTGGCGCACGCGCTCATCGTCCAGCGCGCCGACGCCCCAGCGGCCGACATCGACCAGCCGTTCTCCAACGCGCGCGGCGTTGTCGGGTTGCGCCAGCCAGGTGGCCACGCGGCCGGCGGCGTCGAACTCGCGCAGCTTGGCCAGCACCTGCTCGGTCGAGAGGAAATGCGTGGCGATGAAGGTCGCCAGGTTCTCGCCGATGCGGTCCTTGTTGGCGGGGATGATGGCGGTGTGCGGAATCGGCAGCCCGAGCGGGTGGCGAAACAGCGCCACCACGGCAAACCAGTCGGCAATCGCGCCGACCATGCCGGCCTCGGCAAACGAGGCGATGTAGCCACAGGCAGCGTGGCGCGGCTCCAGCGCCGTCGCCGAGACGTACAGCGCCGCCATCAGCAGCAGCAGGCCGAGCGCCAGGCGCTTCATGCCGGCGGCGTCGCGTACACGGATGCGCGGCGCCGTGCTCAAGCCGCGCCCCCAGGGGCTTGCGCCTGCGGGCAGCGCACCTGGATCAGTTCGCGCTCGCGCGCACCGGCGCCCAGGCGCAGGGCGCTCAAACAACCGCCCCAGACGCAGCCGGTGTCGAGCGAGATCACGTCGGGCCGATTGATCCAGCCGAGCGTCGACCAGTGGCCGAAGGCGACCACATCGCCCGTCGTTTGGCGGCCCGGCACGTCGAACCACGGCATGTAGCCGGGCGGCGCGCCGTCGAGGCCGCCCGCCTTGGTGTCGAATTCCATGCGGCCTTGGGCCGTGCAGTAGCGCAGCCGCGTCAGTGCGTTGACGATCACGCGCAGGCGCTCGGCGCCCTGCAACCCATCGCGCCATTGGTCGGGCTGGTTGCCGTACATCTGGTGCATGAAATCGGCCCATTCGGCGGCCTGCAACACCTTTTCAACCTCGGTGGCCAGAACCAGCGTCTGCACGACGGTCCACTGCGGCAGCACGCCGGCATGCACCATCAGCACGCCGTGTTCGTGCAGCGCCAGCGGGCGGTGGCGCAGCCAGTCAAGCAAGGCATCGCGGTCGGGCGCGGCCAGGATGTCGGCCACGGTGTCGCTGCGGTGCGGCTTGCGCACGCCCTGCGACACGGCCAGCAGGTGCAGGTCGTGGTTGCCCAGCAGGCAGGCCGCCGCGTCGCCCAGCGCCACCATGCGCCGCAGCACGGCCAGCGATGCGGGGCCGCGGTTGACCAGATCGCCCAGCAATATCAGGCGGTCGCGGCTGGGCGAAAACGCGACTTTTTCCAGCAAATCGCCCAGCGCCGCGTCGCAGCCCTGCACGTCGCCGATCATGTAGAGTGCCATGCTGCTCATTTTCCACCGGGCGCCCGCCCGGCTTGCATGGACCTGCTGCTGATCGTCTTTCTTACCCTGCTCAACGGCTTGTTCGCGATGTCGGAACTGGCGGTGGCGTCCAGCCGCAAAGCGCGCCTGGCGGCGATGGAAGAAAGCGGCGACGCTGGCGCCGGCGCGGCACTCAGGCTGATGGAGCGGCCGACGCAGTTCCTCTCCACCGTGCAGGTGGGCATCACCTCGATCGGCATGCTGAACGGCATCGTGGGCGAGGCGGCGTTCAGCGGGCCGGTGGCCGAGTGGCTCGCAGGGTTGGGCCTGAGCGAAAAGGTGGCATCCATTGGCGCCACCGCGCTGGTGGTGACAGCCATCACCTTCACCACCATCATCTTTGGCGAACTGGTGCCCAAGCGCATCGGCCAGATGTTTCCGGAAACCGTGGCGCGCTGGATTGCCCAGCCCATGACCTGGCTGGCCACCGGGGCCAAACCTTTTGTCGCCCTGCTGTCGCTGTGCACTCAGGCGGTGCTGAAGCTGCTGCGCATCGACGAATCGCACGGCCGCGCGGTGACGGAGGAGGAAATCTCCGCCAGCCTGGAAGAAGGCGTGGACGCCGGCCTGATCGAGGAACACGAGCACCAGATGGTGCGAAACGTGTTTCACCTGGACGACCGCTCGCTGTCATCGCTGATGGTGCCGCGTGGCGATATCGAATGGCTGGAGGCGGGCCAAAGCGTGGGCGCGGCGCTGGATTATGTGGCGAGCCAGAGCGAAAACGGTGCCCACTCGTGGTATCCGGTGTGTCATGGCGGCCTGGATGAGGTGATTGGCATTATCTCGGTCGCCAAGCTGATTGAATTGGGTGCCGCTTCGTCGGAATCGATTGAATCGCACGTCACGCCAGCGGCGTTTGTCCCGGAAACCCTGAGCGGCATGGAGCTGCTGGAGCAATTGCGCGCCAAATCGGGGCGCATGGTGTTCATCGTCGACGAATATGGCGTGGTGCAAGGGTTGATGACGCCCCGCGATCTGCTGGAGGCCATTACGGGCGAATTGAAGCCGGGCGCCCATATCGATGCCTGGGCCACGCCTCAACCGGATGGGGCCTGGCTGCTGGAAGGGCTGATGCCGATCAACGAAATGAAAGCCCGGCTCGATATTGACGATTTGCCGCATGAGGACAAGGGGCGCTACAACACGCTGGCCGGCCTTCTGCTGGCGGAGGCTGGCAGATTGCCGAACATTGGCGACGTCATCGAATGCGCGGGCTGGGCATTTGAAGTCATAGAAATGGAAGGCCGCCGCATCGACAAGGTTTTGGCCCGTCCCGTCGCCGCTGCCGAGGAAACCGGCGCATCGGATGGGGAGCACGCAGCGTCATAATCATTGGCCTCGATGATGAATGCTATATTGCGGGCTCTTTTAATCTGAAATGGATTCGCCATGGCCACTTACAAGGAATTGCTGAAACAGCAAGAAGCGCTCGCACTGCAGGTCGAAGAAGCGCGCAAGCGGGAAATTTCGGACGCCGTGACCCAGGTGCGCCAGATGGTGAGCGAGTTCGGCCTCACCGAGCGCGATGTTTTCCCGTCGGGCCGCAGATCGGGCGGCACGCGCACCGGCGGCAAAGTGGCCCCCAAATACCGCGATCCCGCGACCGGTCAAACATGGACAGGCCGCGGCAAAGCCCCTAAGTGGATTGACGGCAAGGATCGCAGCAAATACCTGATCGCCTGATCGTCGGTATTTCATATATCGCAAAGGCGCCGTTCAGGCGCCTTTTTGTTTTTCGGGAACCTGGCGGCGCAACCGGCTTTCAAATTGGCCATGATGCGCATGGTTTGGAAGTACCTTTGGCCGCTGCCCTGGACCGTTGCCGGCTTGGTTGCTGCCCTGACCATGGCCGCGCTGGGCGCGCGCTGGCGCTTCGTGCACGGCGTGCTCGAAGTTCAAGGCGGTTTGCTGACCCGCGGTTGCCGCCGGCTGCCGGTGCCCATGCGCTTTGACGCCATCACCCTCGGCCACGTGATTCTGGCGATGGACGGTACGTGCCTGGAGGCGGTGCGCGCCCATGAGCACGTGCACGTGCGCCAGTACGAGCGCTGGGGCGCGTTGTTCGTGCCGGCGTATCTGGCGAGCAGCGCCTGGCAATGGTGGCGCGGCGGGCA
>JAGOVZ010000245.1 GCA_018060485.1 Ottowia sp.
TTGAAGAAAAATTGCCGCCAGCGCTTGCTGAATCAGCGCAAGCAGCTACAAAAAAAGAAGCTGGCGGCCTGCACAGAATCGCCGGCTGCGTGCTGCTGAACGACCTGAGCCTGCCGCACGCCAGCTATTACCGACCGCCCATCAAGTTCCGCAACCGCGACGGCTTTCTCGGTTGCGGCCCGGTGCTGCAGGCCGTCCCTGATCTGAGCACGCTGGCGCTTGAGCTGCGCATCAACGGCACGCTGGCGCAACGGATCGAGCTGTCCACGCTGGTGCGCGACGCGGCCACCCTGTTGCGCGATGTAAGCGAATTCACGACGCTGCAAGCCGGCGACGTGCTGATGCTGGGCACCGACTGCCTGCCCGATGGCACGCGCCCGCGGGCCAAGGCGGGGGATCGCATCGAGATCAGCGCGCCCGACTTCGCGCCGCTGGTGAACACGCTGGTTGAGGACGCGGCATGAAGCACGCGCGCATCGCCTGGGCCGGCGCCGTGCACGACGCCATCGAACGCGACGGCCGGCTGGAGCTGCTGTCGCCCGGCTTCAAGGGTCGCCTGCTGGACTTCAACGATGTCGTCTGGCTGCCCCCGCTGGCGCCCATGCCGCCGCACCGCCCGCGCACCGTGCTGGCGCTGGCCATCAACTACGCCGACCACGCGAAGGAATTGGCCTTCAAGCCGCCCGAAGAGCCGCTGGCGTTTGCCAAGGGCGCCGCCTCGCTGATCGGCCACCGCGCCTTCACGGTGCGGCCCGATGGCGTGCAGAACATGCACTACGAATGCGAGCTGGCGGTGGTCATCGGCCGCGAAGCCAGGCATGTGAAGCGCGGCGACGCCTACGACTTCGTGCGCGGCTACACCGTGGCCAACGACTACGCGATCCGCGACTACCTGGAAAACTGGTACCGCCCCAATCTGCGCGTGAAGAACCGCGACACCTGCACGCCCATTGGCCCGTGGCTGGTCGACGCGGCCGACGTGCCCGACCCGATGAAGCTGCGCTTGAGCACCACCGTCAACGGCCAGGTCACGCAGCAGGGCAACACGGCCGACATGGTGTTCGATGTGCCGACGCTGATCGAATACTTCAGCAGCTTCATGACGCTGTACCCCGGCGACCTGATCCTGACCGGCACGCCCGACGGCGTGGTCGATTGCCCGGTGGGCAGCCACGTGGTGTGCGAGATCGAAGGCATCGGGGCGCTGGAGAACACCATCATTGAAGAAACAGGGCGCCAGCGCCCGTCAGACAAGCGCGAGCAGCTATGAAAATTGACCATCTCATCAATGGCAAAGCGGTGCCCGGAGACACCTATTTCGAAACCGTGAACCCCGCCACGCAGCAGGTGCTGGCCGAAGTGGCGGCGGGCGGCGAGGCTGAAGTGAATGCCGCCGTTTCCGCCGCCAAAGACGCCTTTCCGAAATGGGCCGGCCTGCCGGCCATCGAGCGCGCCAAGAAGATTCGCGCGCTGGGCGAGTTGATCGCCCAGCATGTGCCCGAAATCTCGACCACAGAGACCGACGACACCGGCCAGACCATCAGCCAAACGGCTAAGCAGCTGGTGCCGCGCGCGGCCGACAACTTCAGCTACTTCGCCGAGATGTGCACGCGCGTCGACGGCCACACCTACCCGACGCCGTCGCACCTGAACTACACGCTGTTCCACCCCGTCGGCGTGTGCGCGCTGATCAGTCCGTGGAACGTGCCCTTCATGACGGCGACGTGGAAGGTCGCGCCGTGCCTCGCCTTCGGCAACACGGCGGTGCTGAAGATGAGCGAACTCTCGCCGCTCACGGCCGCGCGGCTGGGCGAGCTGGCGCTGGAAGCCGGCATTCCGGGCGGCGTGCTGAACATCGTGCACGGCTATGGCAAGGAGGCGGGCGAGCCGCTGTGCGCGCACCCGGACGTGCGGGCGATTTCCTTCACTGGCAGCACCGCCACCGGCAACCGCATCGTCAAGACCGCGGGCCTGAAGAAGTTCAGCATGGAACTGGGCGGCAAGAGCCCGTTCGTGATCTTCGACGATGCCGACCTGGACCGCGCGCTCGACGCCGCGATCTTCATGATCTTCAGCAACAACGGCGAGCGCTGCACCGCCGGCAGCCGCATCCTGGTGCAGCAGAGCATCTATGCGGCCTTTGCGCAGAAGTTCGCCGAGCGCGCGAAGAAGATCGTCGTCGGCGACCCGCAGGACGAGAAAACCGTCATCGGCCCGATGATTTCAAAGAACCATCTGGCCAAGGTGCGCAGCTACATCGAGCTGGGCCCCAAAGAAGGCGCCACGCTGCTGTGCGGCGGGCTGGATCGCCCCAGCTACGCGCCCGAGCTATCCCCGCGCGTGGCCAAAGGCAACTACGTCTGGCCCACCGTGTTTGCCGACGTCGACAACCGCATGCGCATCGCGCAGGAAGAAATCTTCGGCCCGGTGGCCTGCCTGATTTCGTTCAAGGACGAGGCCGACGCCATCAGACAAGCCAACGACATCGACTACGGCCTGTCGAGCTACGTGTGGACCGAGAACATCGGCCGCGCCCACCGCGTGGCCGCCGCCATCGAGGCCGGCATGTGCTTCGTCAACAGCCAGAACGTGCGCGATTTGCGTCAGCCCTTTGGCGGCACCAAGGCATCGGGCACCGGGCGCGAAGGCGGCACCTGGAGCTACGAGGTGTTTCTGGAGCCCAAGAACGTGGCGGTCTCGATGGGTTCCCATCACATTCCACATTGGGGAGTTTGAGCATGCACCGTCGCCACCTCATCGCCGCTTCTGCCGCGCTCGCCTTCCCGCTGCTGGGCCGCGCCCAGGCCTGGCCTGCCAAGCCGATCCGCGTCGTCGTGCCTTTCACGCCCGGCGGCACCACCGATTTCGTCACGCGGCTGGTGATGGTGGAGGTGGCCAAGTCGCTGGGCCAGACCATCGTGGTCGAGAACAAGCCGGGAGCCGGCACGGTGATCGGCGTCGACAGCGTGGCCAAGTCGGCGCCGGACGGCCACGCCTTCGTCACCGTGGCCAACAGCTTCACGGTCAATCAGACGCTGGTGAAAAAGCTGCCTTACGACACGCTGAAGGATCTGCGGCCGGTGGCGCTGATGGGTCTGTCCGAGCACGTGCTGGCCACGCACCCGGCGAGCGGCCTGAAGACGGTGGCCGACATCGTGCGCCAGGCCAAGGCGGGGCAAAAGCTCAGCTACGCTTCGTTCGGCAACGGCACTTCGGCGCACCTGGCGGGCGAGATGCTGAAGTCGCAACTGGGCGTCGACATCGTGCACGTACCCTACAAGGGCCAGGCGCCCGCGCTGGCCGATCTGCTGGGCGGGCAGGTGTCGATGATGTTCGGCAACTGGCCGGAGTTTCGCGGCCATGTGCAGTCGGGCAAGCTGGTCGCCATCGGCATGGCGACGGCGCAGCGCTCCGTGTACGCGCCCGGCATCCCCACGCTGGCCGAGCAGGGCGTGAAGATCGAATCGAATTCATGGAACGGCCTGCTGGCGCCCGCCGCCACGCCCGACGCCATCGTGCAGCGCATGAACGCGGCGGTGAACGAGGCCATGAAGCTGCCTGCCGTGGCCGATGCCTTCCAACAAGGCGGCATTGCCGCCAGATCGGGCACGCCGGCGCAGTTTGCCAACTTCATCGCCAGCGAAATCCGGCGCTATGCCGAGGTGATTCGGGCGGCGGGCATCCAGGCCGAGAA
>JAGOVZ010000246.1 GCA_018060485.1 Ottowia sp.
CCGCCCACCTCGAACAGCGCGTTGGTGATCTGGCCCAGCGAGCACACGCGCACCGCGTCCATCAGCACCGCGAACACGTTGCCGTTGTCGATTACCGCTTGCTGCAGGCGCGCCAGCATGGCGGGCGCTTCGGCGGCGTGGCGGGCGTGAAAGTCGGCCAGGCGTGCGAGCTGCGACTGCTTTTCTTCCTCGGTCGAACGCGCCAGTTCCAGGCTTTCCAGCACCTCGTCGCCCTTGGGGTTGCGGAAGGTGTTGACACCGATGATGGGGTACTCGCCGGTGTGCTTGAGCATCTCGTAATGCATGCTCTCTTCCTGAATCTTGCTGCGCTGGTAGCCCGTCTCCATCGCGCCCAGCACGCCGCCGCGGTCGGCGATCTTTTCGAACTCGCTCAGCACCGCTTCTTCGACCAGCTCGGTCAACTCCTCGATCACGAAGGCGCCCTGGTTCGGGTTCTCGTTCTTGGCCAGGCCCCATTCGCGGTTGATGATGAGCTGGATCGCCATCGCGCGGCGCACGCTGTCTTCGGTCGGCGTGGTGATGGCCTCGTCAAACGCGTTGGTGTGCAGGCTGTTGCAGTTGTCGTAGATGGCGATCAGCGCCTGCAGCGTGGTGCGGATGTCGTTGAACTGGATCTCCTGCGCGTGCAGGCTGCGGCCGCTGGTCTGGATGTGGTATTTCAACTTTTGCGACCGCTCGTTGGCGCCGTACTTCTCCTTCATCGCCACCGCCCAGATGCGGCGCGCCACGCGGCCCATCACGGTGTATTCCGGGTCCATGCCGTTGCTGAAGAAGTAGCTCAGGTTGGGCGCGAAGTCGTCGATGTGCATACCGCGCGCCAGGTACGCCTCGACCAGCGTGAAGCCGTTGCTGAGCGTGAAGGCCAACTGGCTGATCGGGTTCGCGCCCGCTTCGGCAATGTGGTAGCCGCTGATCGACACGCTGTAGAAGTTGCGCACGTTGTGGTGCACGAAGTATTCGGCGATGTCGCCCATGACCTTGAGCGAAAACTCGGTCGAGAAGATGCAGGTGTTCTGGCCCTGGTCTTCTTTCAGGATGTCGGCCTGCACCGTGCCGCGCACGTTGGCCAGCGTCCATTCCTTGATTTTTTCGGCCTCGGTGTCGGTCGGCTGACGGCCGTTGTCGGCCTGGAATTTCTCCAGTTGCTGATCCATGGCCGCGTTCATGAACATGGCCAGGATCGATGGCGCCGGGCCGTTGATGGTCATGCTGACGCTGGTGGTCGGGTTGCACAAGTCGAACCCTGAATACAGCACCTTCAAATCGTCCAGCGTGGCAATCGACACGCCCGAGTTGCCCACCTTGCCGTAGATGTCGGGTCGCGGATCGGGGTCGTTGCCGTACAGCGTGACCGAATCGAACGCCGTCGACAGGCGCTTGGCCGGCATGCCCTCGCTCACCAATTTGAAGCGGCGGTTGGTGCGAAAGGCGTCGCCTTCGCCCGCGAACATGCGCGTCGGGTCTTCGCCCTCGCGCTTGAAGGCGAAGGTGCCGGCGGTGTAGGGGTAGCTGCCGGGCACGTTGTCCAGCATCAGCCACTTGACGATTTCGCCGTGGTCCTCGAAGGGCGGCAGCACGACCTTGCGGATGGTCGTGCCGCTGAGCGACTTGGTGGTGAGCGCGGTGCGGATTTCCTTGTCGCGGATCTTCACCACGTATTCGTCGCCCGCATACGCCTGCTGCATCGCCGGCCACTGCTCGATCAGCTTGGCGACGTCGCGGTCGACGCGCGTGGCGCGCTCGTCGGCCAGTTTCAGCACGGTGGCGCGCGCGCCGTGTTCGCCGGTCTTGTCCGGGTTGTCGGCTTGCAGCATGCGCGCCGTTTCGCGCAACTGCTGCACCTCGCGCACCAGCCGCGCCTGTGCGCGCACGCGCTGCTTGTAACCGCGCACGGTGTCGGCAATTTCCGCCAGGTAGCGCGTGCGCGCCGGCGGCACGATGGGCGTCTGGTTGGTGCTGTGGCGCACGTTCACGGGCGGCAGGCGGCCTTCTTTGAGCGGCAGGCCCAATTCACCGAGGCGCACTTTCAACGCCTGGTACAGCGCCGTCACCCCATCGTCGTTGAAGCGCGCGGCCTGGGTGCCGAACACCGGCATTTCTTCGGGCCGCACATTGAACGCGCTCTTATTGCGCTGCACCTGCTTGGCCACGTCGCGCAGCGCGTCCTGCGCGCCCTTGCGGTCGAACTTGTTGATGGCGATGAACTCGGCAAAGTCCAGCATGTCGATTTTTTCAAGCTGGCTGGCGGCGCCGTATTCGGGCGTCATCACGTACATGGGCACATCGACGTGCGGCACGATGGCGGCGTCGCCCTGGCCGATGCCGGAGGTCTCGACGATGATCAGGTCGAACCCGGCCGCCTTGCAGGCGGCGATGACGTCGGGCAGCGCCGGGCTGATCTCGCTGCCGGTGTCGCGCGTGGCCAGCGAGCGCATGTAGACGCGTTGTCCCAAATCCGTTCGGGCTGAGCTTGTCGAAGCCTCGGCCTGCCCTTCGACAGGCTCAGGGCGAACGGTGGGTTGAGTCCAAGGCCCGATGGCGTTCATGCGGATGCGGTCGCCCAGCAGTGCGCCGCCGCTCTTGCGCCGCGATGGGTCAATGCTGATCACCGCCACGCGCAACGCGTCGTCCTGGTCCAGCCGCAGACGGCGAATCAACTCGTCGGTCAGGCTTGATTTGCCCGCGCCGCCGGTGCCGGTGATGCCGACCACCGGTATCTTTTTGGTAGCTGCCTGCGCACGAACGGCGGCCACCAGCGCCTCATCGGCCTTTTCATTCTCCAGTGCCGTGATCAGCTGCGCCAGCGCGCGCCAGGCAGCTTCGCCATGGCCTTGAATCGCCTCGATGGCGGTCGGGGCGTAGCCCGACAAATCCTGATCGCAACGCATCACCATCTCGCCGATCATCCCTTGCAGGCCCATGCGCTGGCCGTCTTCGGGGCTGTAGATGCGGGCCACGCCATAGTCGTGCAGCTCGCGGATTTCGGCCGGCACGATCACGCCGCCACCGCCGCCAAACACCTGCACGTGCGCGCCGCCGCGGCTGTTCAGCAGATCGACCATGTACTTGAAATACTCGACATGCCCACCCTGGTAGCTGCTGATGGCGATGCCCTGCGCGTCTTCCTGCAAGGCGGCGGTCACCACCTCATCGACGCTGCGGTTGTGGCCAAGGTGAATCACCTCGGCGCCCATGCCTTGCAGGATGCGCCGCATGATGTTGATGGCCGCGTCGTGGCCGTCGAACAACGAGGCGGCGGTGACGAAGCGCACCTTGTTCGTGGGGCGGTATTCGGCCAGAGCCTTGAACTCGGCGGACAGGTCGGTCATGTTTGCCTCCTATGTTTTTGATAGCTGCTTGCGCTTGATTTCACTGCACGCGCAGGCCTTTCAGCTCTGGATTGTCGGGCGGGTAACGCAGCTTGAGCGACTTCAGCTTGTCGCGCACCAGCGTGGCGATCATCAGGTTGCGGTGCGTCTTGCTGTCGGCCGGCACCACGGTCCAGGGCGCCCATTCGGTGCTGGTGGCGCGCAACAGATGGTCGTACGCCTGTTGGTACAACGGCCATTGCTTGCGCGCGTCCAGGTCGCCAAGGCTGAACTTCCAGTGCTTGGCCGGGTCGTCGATGCGCTCTTGCAGGCGCCGGCGCTGCTCGTCAAAGC
>JAGOVZ010000063.1 GCA_018060485.1 Ottowia sp.
TTCAACAGCCTGCGCGCGCGCCTGGGCCTGCCGTACTGGTCGCTGTCGCGCTACCTGAAGCACAAGGTGAAGAAGGCGGTGAACTACGTCAGCGACTTTGAAGGCGCCGTGGCCGCCGAGGCGCGCCGGCGCGGCTATGACGGCGTGGTGTGCGGTCACATCCACCACGCCGAAATCCGCGACGTCGACGGCACGTTGTACTGCAACGACGGCGACTGGGTCGAAAGCCGCAGCGCGCTGGTGGAGCACCACGACGGGCGGATGGAACTGGTGTTCTGGCAGGCCGGCCATGGGGCCGAAGTGATGTCGCAGCGGGCGGTGGAAACGGTGTGAAACAGCCGGACGCGAAGGACGCAAAAACTGCGCGAAGGACGCGAAAAAGACAAAGCGAAAGCTTGTTTTTTTTGACTTCTTTTGCGTCCTTCGCGGAACCTTCGCGTCCTTCGCGTACGAATGTTGGCATTCAAGCCAAATCAGCCCCCAGCGCTTGTCCATACAGCGCAAGCAGCTCTTATTTTTGAAGCAACGCCATGAAAATCGCTTTGGTGACGGACGCCTGGCAGCCGCAGGTCAACGGCGTGGTGACCACGCTGGTCGAGCTGGTCAACTCGCTGCGCGCGGGCGGCGACGAGGTCATCGTCATCGAGCCGGGCCAGTTCAAGACCCGGCCGTGTCCTGGTTACCCCGGCATCGACCTCGCGGTGCGCCCTGGCGCCCGCGTACGCGAGCTGCTCGATTCGGCGCAGCCCGACGCCGTGCACATCGCCACCGAAGGACCCCTCGGCTGGGCCGCGCGGCGGCATTGCTTGCGGCGCGGCTGGGCCTTCACCACCGCGTTCCACACCAAGTTTCCCGAAATCCTGCAGGCGGCGGTCAAGCTGCCGCTGGGCTGGGGCTACGCTTTTTTCCGCCACTTTCACCGCCCGTCGTCGGGCGTGATGGTGCCCACGCGCGGCGTGGCGGCGGGGCTGGCCGAGCGCGGCTTCAAGAACCTGCGCGAATGGACGCACGGCGTCGACACGCGCTTGTTCGGCTTCTCGCCCAAGGCAGCGGACTACGCGCCGCTGGGGCGCTTTGCGCGGCCGCTGCACCTGTTTGTCGGCCGCGTGTCGTACGAGAAAAACATCCAGGCCTTTCTGGAACTGGACTTGCCCGGCACGCAGGTGGTGTGCGGCGTCGGCCCGGTCGAAGACAAGCTGCGCGCGCGCTTTCCGCAGGTGCGCTGGCTGGGCGTGCTGCCGCGCGATGAGCTGGCGCGCGTGTACGCGGCGGCCGATGTGTTCGTCTTCCCCAGCCGCGCCGACACCTTTGGCCTGGTGATGCTGGAAGCCATGGCCACCGGCACGCCCGTCGCCGCCTACCCGGTCGACGGCCCGACCGAGGTGCTGGCCGCCGCGCCCGGTCACGCCGTGGGGGGCGTGATGCACCAGGACCTGCGCCACGCCGTGCAGCAGGCGCTGCGCATTCCGCGCGAAGCGGCCCGCGCGCACGCCCAGCGCTTTGGCTGGGACGAAGCGGCGCGCCTGTTTCGCGGCTACCTGGTGCCGGCGCGCGCTGCGGGCGTGCCGCAAGCGGTGCCGGGCTAGGCTTTGCCCTGCGGTATCCTTGCGGTGATGCTCCACTTTTTGAAGTGCCGCCATGCCGACCGACGCCGCTGACACCCAGGCCATCCTGGCGCGCTACCCGCTGCAAGACCGCGACGCCAGCATCCTCGACTTCAACCTGCGCGTGCTGCACTGGGCCGAGCGGCCCGACGTGCCGCTGCTGGAGCGCCTGCGCTATTTGTGCATCGTGTCGTCCAACCTGGACGAGTTCTTCGAGGTGCGCGCCGAGCCGCACCTGACGGCCTGGCGCGCCGGCACCGATGTTCAGGGCGGCATGCGCCACCTGATGGCCGCCGCGCACGCGCTGGTCGAGCGGCAATACGCCATCTACAACGAGGTGCTGCTGCCCGCGATGGCGACCCGGCGCATGCGCATCGTCTCGCACATAGACCGCACCGAGGCGCAGCGCAAATGGGTGCGCGAGTACTTCCTGCGCGAGGTCAAGCCGCTGCTGGTGCCGGTGGCGCTCGATCCGGCGCACCCGTTTCCGCTGGTCGCCAACAAGTCGCTCAACTTCATCGTGCAGCTGAAAGGCAAGGACGCCTTTGGCCGCAGCAACGAGATCGCCATCGTCAAGGTGCCGCGCGTGCTGCCGCGCGTGCTGCGCCTGCCCGAGCGCGTAACGGGGGGCGAAACGCTGTTCGTCATGCTCTCCAGCGTCATCCGCGCACACCTGGCGGATTTATTTCCGGGCCGCGACGTGGGCGACTTCTCGCACTTTCGCGTCACGCGCGATTCCGACCTGTCGGTGGACGAGGAAGAGGTCAAGAACCTGCGCACCGCGCTGCGCCAAGAGCTGCACCAGCGCCACTACGGCGAGGCGGTGCGGGTGGAGGTGTCGTCGGCTTGCTCGCAGGCGCTGGCCGAGTTTCTGCTGCGCCAGTTCAAGCTGCCGCCCGAGGCGCTGTTCAAGGTGCAGGGCCCGGTCAACCTGGTGCGCCTGCAGCAGCTGATTTCGCTGGTCGACGAGCCGGCGCTGCTGTTTGCGCCGTACCGCGCCAGCTACCCGATGCAGCTGCAACGTGGCGAATCGGTGTTCGAGCGCCTGCGCCGGGGCGACGTGCTGATCCACCAGCCGTTCGAGAGCTTCGAGGGCGTGATCGATTTTCTGCACGAAGCCGTGCACGACCCGCTGGTGCTGGCCATCAAGCAGACCATCTACCGTGCCGGCAACGACAGCCGCATGATGGATTTGCTGATCGACGCGCAGCGGCGCGGCAAGGAAGTGACGGCGGTGGTCGAGCTGAAGGCGCGCTTCGACGAAGAGGCCAACATCAACTGGGCCGAGCGGCTCGAGCAGGCCGGCGCACAGGTCGTCTACGGCGTGGTGGGCCTGAAAACCCACGCCAAGATGCTGCTGGTGACGCGGCGCGAAGGCCGCCAGCTGCGCCGCTACGGGCACCTGTCCACCGGCAACTACAACCCGCGCACGGCGGCGCTGTACACCGACCTGAGCATGCTGACGGCCGACGCGCGCCTCACGTCCGACATGGACCAGCTCTTCGTGCACCTGGCCAGCCACAGTCGCCTGCCGCGCATGCAGCGCATGCTGCTGGCGCCCTTCACGCTGCACAAGCAGATGCTGGCGCGCATCGACGCCGTGGCGCAGGCGGCGAAGAAGGGCCGGGGCGGGCGCATCGTCGCCAAGATGAACGCCCTGACCGACGAGGCGCTGATCGTGGCGCTGCTGCGCGCGGGCGATGCCGGTGCCAAGATCGACTTGATCGTGCGCGGCGCCTGCATGCTGCCGGCGCAGCTCACGCCAAACATCCGCGTGCGCAGCATCATCGGACGCTTTCTGGAGCATTCGCGGGTGTTCTACTTTCGCGCCGGTGCCGACGAGCAGGTGTGGCTGTCGTCCGCCGACTGGATGAACCGCAACATGCTGCGCCGCGTCGAAACCGCCTGGCAAGTCACCGACCCGGCGCTGCGCCAGCGCATCATCGACGAATGCCTGCTGGCCTACCTGCACGACGCGCGCGACGCCTGGGTGATGGGCGAGGGCGGCCGCTACCGCAGCGTGGTGCCGCCCGGCGCCGAGCCGGGCCCCGGCGCGCAAGACGCGCTGATGGCGCGCTACCGGGCCGCCTGATTGCAACTTCAACGAGCCGAACCATGGACCTGATTCTGTGGCGCCACGCCGAGGCGCAAGAACCCGAAGGCGACATGACCGACCTGGACCGCGCGCTGACCCGGCGCGGCGACAAGCAGGCCGCGCGCATGGCGGCGTGGCTGGACCGTCAGTTGCCTGAAGGCACGCGCATCCTGGCCAGCCCGGCCGTGCGCACCGAGCAGACCGTGCGCGCGCTCGGCCGCAAGTACCGCCTGTGCGACGAACTGCGCCCGGGCGCATCGCCCGAGCAACTGCTGCAACTGGTCGGCTGGCCGTCCGCCAAGGCGCCGGTGCTGGTGGTCGGCCACCAGCCAACGCTGGGTGAAACCATCTCGCGCGTGCTGGGCCTGGCCGAGCCGGAGTGCTCGGTGAAAAAAGGCGCGGTCTGGTGGCTGCGCAGCCGCGAGCGCGAGAGCGGGCTGCAAACCGTGGTGGTGACGGTGCAGGCGGCGGAGCTGCTTTGAGTCGGCACCCGATCAAGAAAAATCGATCAAATCGGCCTCTGGCGCTTGATGGACAAGCGCGAGCAGCTCACTTATTGATAGTATTCTTCGTGTCACCGAGGGTTGATAGGGCGCGCACCCCGCGTTCGTGGGGCGTGCGCCGCGCCGGTCGGCGACGGCCTACAGCGCGGCGACGTCTGCGGCGCTTAATATCGCACCCATTTTCCAAGACCCATGAGCAGGAGTTGTCCGCATGCGCCCGAACCCCCTGATGCCATCCCGCCATTCGGCCGCCGTGCTGGCCGCCGCACTGCTGGCCAGCGCCTGCGCGTCGGTCGACCTGGGGCCGCGCTACGACCCGCCCCCAGTGCGCGTGCCGCAACCGCTGCCGCCGCCCCAGGCGCCGCTGCCACCCATCGCCCAGCCGCAGGCCGTGCCGCCATCGATGCCGGTGCCGCAGCCGCTGCCGCCGGTGGGCCAGACGGTGCCGGTGCCGCCATCACCGCCGGTGACGCCGGTCGATCCGAGCGCGCACCTGGTAGCGCTGACGGCGCGCCTGGACGGCAGCAGCGTCATGCCGCCCTCGCGCAGCGCCGCCATGGCCCAGCTCGACGCGCTGTACGACAGCAACACCCGCGTGCTGCGCTGGAAGACCAGTTGGTCGGGCCTGTCGGGGCCCATCACCGGCGTGCAATTCCACGGCCCGGCCGAATACGGGCAGAACGCGCCGGCTGTCATGACGTGGCCCGGCCCCTTCGGCCCCACCTACGAAGGCCGTGCCACGCTCAACGCCAACCAGGCCATCGACCTGATGGATGGACGCTGGTACGTCAGCGTCTACACCACGGCCTATCCGTCGGGCGAGTTGCGCGGCCAGTTGCGCGTGGTGAACTGAACGGCCGGCCGTCGCCTCTGGCCGGTCGTCAGCTTGGTATCCGGCTGTAAACGCGGCGCCGGGCGCGCCGGGCGGTGATATGGTGCCCGGCATGTTTCGCGCGCGCTCCTCCCCTCTTGCATCGCTTTTTTGCCGCCCAGCTGAACTGACGCGGCTGGGCCTGTGCCTTGCCGTTGTCGGGTTGCTGGCCGCGTGCGCCAGTCCGCCGCCGGTGCAGACCGCACCGCCGATCCGCACGCTGCCGCGTGCCGAGCCGGCGCGCCAGCCCGAACTGGCCGCTTTCAGCGCGCGCCTCACAGGCCAGAGCGCCGTGCCGACGAGCGACAGCGCGGCGCAGGGCGAACTGGTGGCCGTGCTCAACCGCAACACCGGCCTGCTGCAGTGGAAGCTCAGCTTCAGCGGCCTGAGCGGCCCGGTGCGCGGCGCCAACTTTCACAGCCCCGGCATGGCGGGCGAAGTGGCGCAGCCGGTGCTGTCGCTCGGCCGCTCCGTGCTCAGCCCCTCCGAAGGCCGCGCCATGCTGAGCGCCCGCCAGCGCGCCGATCTGCTGGCCGGGCAGTGGTACATCAACCTGCGCACCGCGCGTTATCCCGACGGCGAAATTCGCGGGCAGCTGATCGAGAAGCACTGACCGCGGCGGCGAGTCGCGCGGGGGTCAAAGACGAAAAGCGCCGCGCGGATCACAATTTTCCTGCCCGACGCTCGGCGATCCGCCATGATGGCGGTGGCTTGACGTTGGATTGGCCCAGGAGCGCCCATGAGCATTCGCCCCATTCATTCCCCCGACGACGGTCGCGGGATCGAGGCGCACCCGTTCGAGGCCTACCTGCCTTACACCAGCGTGATGCACGCGCTGGAAACGCAGGACGCCAAGCACCCTGAGCGCATCGCGCTCAAGTACATGCAAAGCGCGGACCTTGACGAGCCAGCCCAGCAGTGGACCTATCCGCAGTTCCTGGCCCAGGTCCGGCGCACCGCGCGCCTGTTTCAATCGCTCAGCGGCGATCAGGCGCCGCGCGTGGCCTTTCTGCTGCCGGCGATTCCGCAGGCGCACTTCACGCTGTGGGGGGCTGAAGCCGTGGGCATCGCCTGCCCCATCAACTACCTGCTGAGCGAAGAGCACATCGCCGACCTGCTGCAAGCCGCCAGTGTGAACGTATTGGTGGCCTTGGGGCCGCGGCCCGAGCTGGACATCTGGTCGCGCGTGGCGGGCATTCGGCGGCGCTGCCCGCAACTGACGCACGTGCTGGCGGTCGGGGCGATGGCGCCAACCGAGGGCGCGCTGGATTTCGATCAGGCCGTGGCCGCGCAAAGCGATGCGCCGCTGCCTGCCCGCGCCGCGATGGACGACGTGGCCGCGCTTTTTCACACCGGCGGCACCACCGGCAGCCCCAAGCTGGCGCAGCACCAACACCGCAACCAGCTGTGTGCGGCGGCCGGCGCGGCCTGCATGTACGGCGCGTCGGAGCGCGACGTGATCGTCAACGGCTTTCCGCTGTTTCACGTCGCGGGTTCTTTCGTGTACGGCTTGTCGATGTTTCTGGTCGGTGCCACGGTCGTGCTGCCCACGCTGCTGGGCATGCGCAACACCGATTTCGTGCAGCGCTACTGGCGCTTTGCCGAGCGCGAAAAAGCCACGTTGCTGGCCGCGGTGCCGACGGTGATGTCTTCTCTGCTGACGGTGCCGGCCGATGGCGTCGACATCTCGCGCGTGCGGGCGCTGCTGACCGGCGGCTCGCCCCTGCCGCCGGATCTGGCGGAAGCGTTCGAGCGGCGCTTCGGCATTCCGGTGCGCAACATCCTCGGCATGACCGAATGCGGCGGCATCATTGCCATCGAACCCTGTGCGATGCCGCGCACGCCGGGCTCGGTCGGCTTGCCGATTCCGTTCGTCACGGTGCGCGCCGTGGATGCGGCGGGCGAGCCGGTGCCCGCGGGCGCCGATGGCGAACTGCAGATCCGCGGGCCCAACGTCAGCCCCGGCTACACCGACGCGGCCAAGAACGAGGGCGTCTTCCTGCCCGGCGGCTGGCTGGCCAGCGGCGACGTGGGTCACGTCGATGCGCAGGGGCGTTTGTACGTGACCGGGCGCGCCAAGGACATGATCATCCGCAGCAGCCACAACATCGATCCGCTGATGATCGAGGACACGCTGCAGAAACACCCCGACGTGCTGATGGCCGCCGCCGTGGGTGCGCCGGACGAATACGCGGGTGAACTGCCGGTGGCCTACGTCACCTTGCGGCCCGGCGCCACCACCGACGCGCCAAGCCTGCTCTTGTTTGCAGAGCAACACATGCCCGAACGGCCTGCGGTGCCCAAGCAAATCGTCGTGCTCGATGCATTGCCGGTGACCGCCATCGGCAAGTTCTTCAAGCCCCGGCTGCGCGAGATGGCGGCCCAGCAGGTCATTGAAGACCGGCTGGCGCAGCGCGGGCTGTCCGGCACGGTGGCGGCGCAGGTGCTGGCCGACAGCAAGGGCGTTCAGGTGATCTTCGACTGCGGCGGCGATGCGGCAGCGGCCGCCACGGTGAAGGACATGATGGCGCCCTTTGCGCTGCGCTGGCGCATTGCCGACCACGCCAGCGCGCCGCAGGTGGGTGCATGAGCGGCGCCATCCACCTCGACCGGCACGGCGAGCATGTCGCGCTGATCCGCATCGACCGGCCCGAGGCGCGCAACGCCTTGACGCCCCGCATGCTGTGCGCGCTGGCCGATGCCTTTCTGGCGGTGCGTGACGATGCGCAGGTGCGCGCCGTGGTGCTGACCGGCACCGGCGATGTCGCCTTCTGCGCCGGCGGCGATCTGGGCCTGACCTTGCCGCTCATGACCGGGGCGCGCGCGCCGCAGGACGAGTTTGATCGGCGCCTGCTGGACGACCCGCGCACGCTGGAGGCGTCGTCGCTGCGCGGCTTCGACATCGTCAAACCCACGATCTGCGCCATCAACGGCACCTGCCTGGCGGCCGGATTCGAGTTGATGCTGGGCACCGACATCCGCATCGCGGCCGAACAGTCGCAGTTCGGCCTGCCGGAGGTGCAGCGCGCCTTGCTGCCCTTTGCCGGCTCGATGGGGCGGCTGCCGCGGCAGGTGCCGGCCGCGCCGGCCATGCAGTTGCTGCTCACGGGCCGGCCGATCAGCGCTGAACTGGCGCTTCAGTGGGGCCTGGTCACCGAGCTGTGGCCGAGCGACGGCCTGCTGCCCCGTGCGCTCGAGCTGGCCGAGCAGATCGCCGGCAACGGCCCGGTGGCGGTGCAGGCCGTGCGCCGCGCCGCCATCCAGGGCAGCGGGCTGCCGCTGCCCGACGCGTTTGCGCTGGAAGACGCCGCCAAGCGCGAAGTCATGCGCAGCCAGGACGCCCGCGAAGGCCCGCTGGCCTTCATCGAAAAGCGCGCGCCCCGGTTCGTGGGCCGCTGACCGCTCAGGCCGCACATGTCCCGACGCCAGCGCCAAAACGCCTGAAAACGTACACTGCGCGGTTCACCTGATCGCGCACCGTGAACGCCCCCCTCGACGTTTCCTTCTTCCCGCGCGCCGCCAAGCCGCTGACCAGCTACAAGCCGTACTGGGCCAAGCGCTTTGGCACCGCGCCTTATCTGCCCATGAGTCGGGCCGAGATGGACGCGCTCGGCTGGGATTCGTGCGACGTGATTCTGGTCACGGGCGATGCCTACGTCGACCACCCCAGCTTCGGCATGGCGGTGATCGGCCGCGTGCTGGAGCGCCAAGGCTTTCGCGTCGGCATCATCGCCCAGCCCGACTGGCAAAGCGCCGACGCCTTCAAGGCGCTCGGCAAGCCCAACCTGTTCTGGGGCGTGACGGCGGGCAACATGGATTCGATGATCAACCGCTACACGGCGGATCGCAAGATTCGCAGCGACGACGCCTATACCCCTGGCGACGTCGGTGGCAAGCGCCCCGACCGCGCCGCCATTGTGTACAGCCAGCGCTGCCGCGAGGCGTACAAGGACGTGCCCATTGTGCTGGGCGGCATCGAAGGCAGCCTGCGCCGCATCGCGCACTACGATTACTGGAGCGACAAGGTGCGCCGCTCCATCGTGGTGGACAGCAAGTGCGACCTGCTGCTGTACGGCAACGCCGAGCGCGCGCTGGTCGAAGTCGCCCACCGCCTGGCGCGCCGCGAACCCATTGAGCAGATCACCGACGTGCGCGGCACCGCCTTCGTGATGCGCAGCGCGCCCGAGGGTTGGTTCGAGATCGATTCGACCGAGGTCGATCAGCCCGGTCGCGTCGAAGCCCACATCAACCCCTACCAGACCACCAGCGAGCAGGCGGCGGGGCAGGGCGCGTCGTGCAGCGCGGAAACTCCTGATTCGATAGCTGCTCGCGCTGATTCAGCAAGCGCTGGCGGCCCATTTGGCTTGAAATCGGGCGAGCAGCCGCTGCGCTTCGTGCCCAATCCGGCGATGCGCGGCAAGACGCCGCCGCGTGAAAAAACCGTCGTTCGCCTGCCCAGCTACGAGCAGGTCAAGCGCGATGCCGTGCTTTACGCCCACGCCAACCGCGTGCTGCACCTGGAGACGAATCCCGGCAACGCCCGCGCGCTGGTGCAGGCGCACGGTGAAGGCACGACGGCGCGCGACGTGTGGCTGAACCCGCCGCCCATCCCGCTCACCACGGCCGAGATGGACCACATCTTCGACCTGCCCTACGCGCGCAACCCGCACCCCAGCTATGCCGACGCGCGCGGGCGGCACGACGGCGAGACAAAAATTCCCGCGTGGGAGATGATCCGCTTCTCCGTCAACATCATGCGCGGCTGCTTCGGCGGCTGCACCTTCTGCAGCATCACCGAGCACGAAGGCCGCATCATCCAGAGCCGCAGCGAAGCCAGCATCCTGCGCGAGGTGGAAGAGATGCGCGACAAGGTGCAAGGGTTCACCGGCGTGGTCAGCGACTTAGGGGGGCCGACGGCCAACATGTACCGCCTGGGCTGTCGCACGCCCCAGATCGAGGCCGCCTGCCGCAAGCCCAGCTGCGTGTACCCCGGCATCTGCCAGAACCTGACCACCGACCACGCGCCGCTCACGCGCATCTACCAGCGCACGCGCGCGCTGCCGGGCGTCAAGAAAGTGCTGATCGGCTCCGGCCTGCGCTACGACCTGGCGATCCGCTCGCCCAGCTACGTGAAAGAGCTGGTGCAGCACCACGTCGGCGGCTACCTGAAGATCGCGCCCGAGCACACCGAGGAAGGGCCGCTGTCGAAGATGATGAAGCCCGGCATCGGCAACTACGACAAGTTCAAGCAGCTGTTCGAGAAGTTCAGCGCCGAAGCCGGCAAGCAGCAATTCTTGATCCCGTACTTCATCGCCGCGCACCCCGGCACCACGGATGAAGACATGCTGAACCTGGCGCTGTGGCTGAAGAAGAACGGCTTTCGCGCCGACCAGGTGCAGGCCTTCTACCCCTCGCCCATGGCGACAGCGACGACCATGTACCACACCGGCCTGAACCCGCTGGTCGGCGTGCACCGCGACGAGCGGGGCGAGCAAGTGGACACGGTGAAGGGCGAGCGCCGCCGCCGCCTGCACAAGGCTTTCTTGCGCTACCACGACCCCAACAACTGGCCGCTGCTGCGCGAGGCGCTGAAAAAAATGGGCCGGGGCGAATTGATCGGCAACGGCAAGCAGCACCTGATCCCGACCTGGCAGCCGGTCACGGACGGCAGCTACCAGAGCGCGAGGCGCACCAACTCGTCGTCCGCCAGCAAGCCTGCGACCACACCAGAGCTGCAAAAAAAGAAGCAGAGAGTCGGCTCTGCACCCCGACGTGGCGCGGTTTTGACGCAGCACACGGGCTTGCCGCCGCGCAAGACTCGCTAGGTGCTTGAATGGCGACCTGGCCCGCTCACCGCCAGGCTGTCATACGAAAAACAGGCGTTCGATGCTTGTTCCATATGGATATGTGGCTATCAAAAGGATAGTTCACAGCGGCCACACCCACAGCAGCATCGTCACCGCAACCAGCACGACCACGATTTCCAGCGACAGGCCGAGCCGCCAGTAGTCGCCAAACTTCAAACCGCCCGGGCCCAGGATCAGGGTGTGTTCTGGTGCCCGATCGGCGTGAGAAAAGCGCACGAGGCGCCGATGGCCACCGCCATCAGAAACGACTGCGGCTGCGCGTCCAGCTGGCCCGCTGCGGCCAGGGCGATGGGGCACATCACGGCGGCGGTGGCGGCGTTGTTCATGAAGTCCGACAGCGTCATCGTCACCACCAGGATCATCGTCAGCGCCAGCACCGCGTGGCCCTGCGCCAGCGTGTCGATCAGCCCGGTGGCGATGACGCGCGCCAGGCCGGTCGACTCGATCGCGCCGGCCACCGGCATCATGGCGCCCAGCAGCACGACCACCGGCCAGTCGACGGCGCGGTAGGCCGCGTCGGGGTCGACGATGCGCAGCGCCATCATGGCCAGCGCGCCCAGCGCGAAAGCCACGGCCGACGGCACCAGCCCGAAAGCCGCGCCGGCAATCGCCGCCAGCATGAGCGCCGAGGCATGATCGCCTCGCGCTTGTTGCGGATGCGCAGGTTGCGCTCGGCCAGCGGCACCAGGCCCAGGTCGCCCGCCAGCGAGGCGATGGCATCGTCGCGGCCCTGCAGCAGCAGCACGTCGCCGCCGGCCAGCGGCGCCGAGGGCAGGCGCTGGATCGAGCGGCCGCCCTCGCGCGAGATCGCCAGCAGGTTGACGCCGTAGCGCAGGCGCCAGCCCATCTGGGTGACGGTGCTGCCAGGGCGGCTGGCATCATCAGCGCCAGTGCGCCGACATTGTTCATGAAGGCCGACAGCAGCGCGCCAACGCTGGCGAGCGCCGCCAGCGTGGTCAGCAGCCCGGCGTTGCGCGGAATCAGGTGATCCACCAACGCG
>JAGOVZ010000247.1 GCA_018060485.1 Ottowia sp.
TCCGCGACTGGGTCAAGCTCGCCGTCACGCGCGCGCGCAACTCGGGCATGCCGGTGGTGTTCTGGCTCGACCCGTACCGCCCGCACGAGAACCAGCTCATCACCAAGGTCAAGATGTACCTGCACGAGCACGACACCAACGGGCTCGACATCCAGATCATGAGCCAGGTGCGCGCCATGCGGTACACGCTGGAGCGCGTGATCCGCGGGCAAGACACCATCAGCGCCACCGGCAACATCCTGCGCGACTACCTGACCGATCTGTTCCCCATCATGGAGCTGGGCACCAGCGCCAAGATGCTGTCCATCGTGCCGCTGATGGCCGGCGGCGGCATGTACGAGACGGGCGCCGGCGGCTCGGCGCCCAAGCACGTGCAGCAACTGGTGGAAGAAAACCACCTGCGCTGGGATTCGCTGGGCGAATTCCTGGCGCTGGCGGTCTCGCTGGAAGATCTGGGGCTGAAGACCGGCAATGCCCAGGCCAAGCTGCTGGCCAAGACACTGGACGCCGCCACCGGCCAACTGCTGGACAACAACAAGGGCCCGTCACCCAAGACCGGCCAGCTCGACAACCGAGGCAGCCAGTTCTATCTGGCCAAGTACTGGGCCGAGGAACTGGCCGCGCAGACCGAAGACGCCGAACTGGCCAAGAAGTTTGCGCCGCTGGCCAAGGCCTTGGCCGCGGGCGAGCAGGCCATCGTCAAGGAGCTGACCGACATCCAGGGCAAGCCAGTCGACATCGGCGGCTATTACCAGCCCGACCCCGCCAAGCTGGCGCAGGTGATGCGCCCGAGCAAGACCTTCAACGACGCGTTGGCGAAGGTGGCGGCCTGAGGGTTGATGGTGCCTCGCAGGCGCCATCAATGATATAAAAAAGATAGCTGCTCGCGCTTGCCCATCAAGCGCTGCAGCTATTTTTCATTCATAACTCAGCGCTTGCCGTCAAACGGCTTGCCGCGCAGCTTGGCGCCTGCCTTCAGGTGGCGCTGCTCGAACCAGCCCTGGTTCATCTCCAGCACGTAGCGCACCGGCTCGGCCGAGCAATGGCTGGACTCGTCCAACGGTTTCATGTCGGCCAGGTTGACGATGGCGCCGTCGTCGGCCACGAACGCGGCCGTGAGCGGAATCAGCGTGTTCTTCATCCAGAAGCACTGCACGGCGGGCTGCTCGAACACGAAGAGCATGCCTTCGTGCTGAGGCATTTCCTGCCGGTGCATCAGGCCGATCTGCCGCTGTGCGTTGGTGCTGGCCACTTGCGCGTCGATGCGGTACATGCCCGCCATCAGCGTGGTGCGCGGCAGGTTCATCTGCGGCTGGCCGGCGGGTGCAAGTTGCGCTTGCGCCGCGGCGGCCAACACCGTGCAACCCACGGTCAGCAGAGCTGCGCGTCGCACAGCCTGGCCCAGTCGCACCGTTCGCCCAATGCGCGCACCCCGTCGGCGGTTCCGGTTCACGGAGGGGGCAGGAAAGCGAATGGGCACAGAAAAAGCCATGGTGCGAAGGGCGGTAGGTGCAAAAGGGGCGTTCGGGCGCCGCCCGCGAAGGCGGCCAGCCCGGAGGCGAGTTTACGTGCGCTCAACCAGTTGCCCCACGGCGTCCAGCAGGCTTTCAAAGCCGCCGCGCGGGTCGAAGCGCTGGCCGTTGATGAAAAAGCACGGCGTGCCGTTCACGCCGCTGCGCAAGCCGCTTTCCATATCCTGGCGGACGCGCGCCGCCAGCTCGCCCGCATCGACGGCCGTCTGGAACTGCTCGGCGCTCTGGCCCAGCGAGGCGACGATCTGGCCGTAAAGCTCGGGGCCCAAGGCGTCCTGGTTCTCGTACAAGGCGTCGTGCGCGGGCCAGAACTGCCCCAGCGAAGCGGCGAACTCGGCCACGATGGCGGCGTTGAACGCCTCAGGGTGCGCTTCCACCAGCGGGAAATTGCGAAAGGCAAACGCGATCTTGTCGCCGTAGCGGCGCACCAGTTCCTGGGTGACGGGGTAGGCGTCACCGCAATAAGGGCACTGGTAGTCGCCGTACTCGACCACCTGGATGGCGGCCTTGGCGTTGCCGACGGTGTGGTCGTTGGCGCTGAGCGGGGGTTTCAGGGACATCAGGGGCTCCGGTAAGGCAAGACGGGTTGTGGCGATGGGTTTACAGGCGGTCCAGCGCGTCCAGCACGCCATCGACGCCCGGGTTGATGGCCACGGGCGACAGGTAGCTCCAGGCAATCTTGCCCTCGGCGTCGATCACGAACAGCGCCCGCTTGCTGCAACCGGCCTCGGCGTCGTAGGCCCCGTAGGCGCGCGAGACTTCGCCCTTAGGCTCGTAATCGGACAGCAGGTCAAAGTGCAGCTTGCGGGCGTCGCGGAAAGCCTGGTGGCACCACGCGCTGTCGACCGAGATGCCCAGCACCAGCGCTTGCTTGGGCTTGATGAGCGGCAGCGCCTCGTTGAACAGCGCCAGCTCGTCCCCGCAAACGGGGCTCCAGTCGGCCGGGTAGAACACCAGCACCACCGGCTTGCCGCGCAACTCGCTCAGGCGCAGGCGTTGGTCAGGAGTGGCGGGCAGGTTGAAGTCTGGCGCCTGGGTGCCCACGGCGAGGATGTCGGTGGGGTGCGATGAAGCGGTCGTGAGGATGGTGTCCTTAGTGGTGTTCGCAAAAAAATGGCTCGGCGGCGAGCGGCCCCGCAGGCAACGTCAAATAGGTTGGAACGTCGAAGCCAGCCGAGTGTCCGCCAGGCGCGGGGCGTGTGTCTGTAGGACAGCGCAGTGCGCGAAACACTGCGTCAGGGCTGTCCCTGCGACAACGCAAGGTGCGGGGCACCGCCTAGAATTCCAAGTCTCAAGGCGCGCCAGCCCTCTGCCCGGCGGGCGGCGCGGCCGGATTGCTTAGCCCCATCGACATCTGGAGACCAGAATGACCCGTTCCGAGCACATCAAGGTGCCTGCCGAAGGCCAGAAAATCACCGTCAACGCGGATTTTTCGCTCAACGTGCCTGACCAGCCCATCATTCCCTACATCGTGGGAGACGGCACTGGGGTGGACATCACTCCCGTGATGATGAAGGTGGTGGATGCGGCGGTGGCCAAGTGCTACGGCAGCCAGCGCAAGATCGCCTGGATGGAGGTCTACGCAGGCGAGAAGGCCACACAGGTCTACGGCCCCGACGTGTGGCTGCCGCAGGAAACGCTGGATCTGCTCAAGGAGTACGTCGTCTCGATCAAGGGGCCGCTGACCACGCCGGTGGGCGGCGGCATCCGTTCGCTGAACGTGGCGCTGCGCCAAGAGCTGGACTTGTACGTCTGCCTGCGCCCGGTACGCTACTTCAAGGGCGTGCCCTCGCCCGTGAAAGAGCCGGAAAAGGTGGACATGGTGATCTTCCGCGAGAACAGCGAAGACATCTACGCGGGCATCGAGTACGAAGCCAAGTCCGACAAGGCCAAGAAGCTGATCAAGTTTCTGGTGGAAGACCTGGGTGTCAGCAAGATCCGCTTTCCGGACAGCTCGGCCATCGGCATCAAGCCGGTGTCGATCGAGGGCACCGAGCGGCTGGTGCGCAAGGCCATCCAGTACGCCATTGACAACGACAAGCCCAACGTCACGCTGGTGCACAAGGGCAACATCATGAAGTACACCGAAGG
>JAGOVZ010000248.1 GCA_018060485.1 Ottowia sp.
CGGTAGGCAAACGGAATGAACACGCTGCCGGGCGGCGTGCCGTCGTCGCGGCGCACCATCAGTTCGACCTCGCCCCGGCGTGATTGCACGCGTGCGCAGCCGCCGGGTTGAAGACCGAGCCGCGCCAGGTCGTCGCCGTGCATGCTGACGGTGGGTGCGGGCTCCAGCGCGTCGAGCACGCTGGCGCGGCGCGTCATGGCGCCGGTGTGCCAGTGCTCGAGCTGGCGGCCGGTGATCAGCACCATCGGGTAGTCGGCATCGGGCCGCTCGTCGGGCGGAATGATGTCGGCCGGCACCAGTTGCACCTTGCCGTTTTTGGTCGGCACGCGGTCGGTGAAGACGATGGGTTGGCCCGGGTCGTCTTCGCTCAGGCACGGGTAGGTGACGCTGCTTTCGCGCTGCAGCCGATCCCAGGTGATGCCGGCGATGGCGCCGTGCATGGCGCGCCGCATTTCGTCGTAGACGGCGGCGACGCCGTGGTAGTTTTCAGATGAAACCGGGCTCTGGCGCTTGTCTGTCAAGCGCGAATAGCTATCGTTTTCATAGCTCCAATCCAACCCCATTCGCCCAGCCATCTGCTGGATGATCCACAGATCGGCCCGCGCCTCGCCGGGCGGCTGCAGCGCCTGCTGGCCCAGTTGCACCATGCGGTCGGTGTTGCTCACCGTGCCGGTCTTCTCGGGCCAGGCACTGGCGGGCAGCACCACGTCGGCCAGCCACGCGGTTTCGGTGAGGAAGATGTCCTGCACCACCAGATGCTGCAGCGACGCCAGCGCGTGGCGCGCGTGGTTCAAATCGGGGTCGCTCATGGCCGGGTTCTCGCCCATGATGTACATGCCGCGCACCTTGTGCGGGTCGCTGTCGGGCGCCAGCGCCTTGTGCATGATCTCGACCACGGTGTAGCCGGGCGCATCGTCCAGCTTCGTATCCCAAAAGTCCTCGAACCACGCGTGCGCGGCGCCGTTGTCCACGCGCTGGTAGTTGGGGAACATCATGGGGATCAGCCCCGCATCGCTGGCGCCCTGCACGTTGTTCTGGCCGCGCAGCGGATGCAGGCCGGTGCCGGGGCGGCCGATCTGGCCGGTGCAGGTGGCCAGCGCGATCAGGCAGCGCACGTTGTCGGTGCCGTGCACGTGCTGGCTGACGCCCATGCCCCACAGGATGATCGACGACTTCGCCGTCGCATACGCGCGCGCCACTTCGCGCAGCGTGGCGGCCGGTATGCCGCAGATCGGCGCCATGGCCTCGGGTGAGTAGCCCTGCACGTTCGCCACCAGCGCGGCGTAGTTGTCGGCGCGCTCGCGGATGAAGTCCTGATCGACCAGCCCTTCGGTGACGATGACGTGCAGCAGCGCGTTGAGCATCGCCACGTCGGCGCCCGGCTTGAAGGGCAGCACGCGCCAGGCGTGGCGCGCGATGTCGGTCACGCGCGGGTCGGCCAGCACGATGCGCGCGCCGCGCTGCGCCGCGTTCTTCATCCACGTCGCCGCCACCGGGTGGTTGGCCGTGGGGTTGGAGCCGATGATGAGGATCAGCTCGGCAAACTCGACGTCCTTCACCGGGTTACTCACCGCGCCCGAGCCCACGCCTTCGAGCAGCGCCGCCACGCTGGATGCATGGCACAGGCGCGTGCAGTGGTCGACGTTGTTGCTGCCAAAGCCGGTGCGGATCAGCTTCTGGAACAGGTAGGCCTCTTCGTTGCTGCCCTTGGCGCTGCCAAAGCCGGCAAGCGATTTGGGGCCGTGCCGCGCTTTCAGATCGACCAGCTGGCCGGCCGCCAAGGCCAGCGCTTCATCCCACGTCGCTTCGCGGAACACGGCGCGCCAATCGCTGCGGTCGTCGCAATGCGCGGGGTCTTTGGTCACGCCGGGCTTGCGGATCAGCGGTACCGTCAGCCGGTCCGGGCTGGCGACGTAATCAAAGCCGAAGCGGCCTTTGACGCACAGGCGCTTTTCGTTGGCCGGGCCGTCGCGCCCGCTGACACTGACGATCTGCGCATCGCGCACGTTGTAGGTGATCTGGCAGCCGACGCCGCAGAACGGGCAGACCGAATCGACCTGGGCGTCGACCTTTTGCGAGCCGATCTGCGTTTTCGGCATCAGCGCGCCGGTCGGGCAGGCCTGCACGCATTCGCCACAGGCCACGCAGCTGCTGGCGCCCATGTCGTCGCCCAGATCGAACACGATGCGCGCATGGCTGCCGCGGCCGGCGTAGCCGATGACGTCGTTGACCTGCGCCTCGCGGCAGGCGCGCACGCAGCGGGTGCACTGGATGCAGGCGGACAGGTTCACCGCCATGGCGGGGTGGCTGAGGTCGGGCGCGGGTTGTGCGCGCTTCAGGTTTTGTAGCGACTCGCGCACGTGGATGGTGCGCTGCGCGGCCCATTGGGTGAGTTCACCGTGTTGGCCGATCTCTTGCTCCCTCCCCCGTTGCGGGAGGGTTGGGGTGGGGGCTGACCCCGCTTCCGTCGGGGCCGTGGTCGGCCCCCATCCCTGCCTTCCCCCACCGGGGCAAGGAGCCAAAGAGTCGTTCCACTTGAAGCCCTCGGCTGGCATCTCGGCCAGCAGCATCTCCAGCACCATGTCCTGCGACTTGCGCGCCCGTTCGCTCGTCGCCTTGACCTTCATGCCCGGCTGCACGGCGCGGCAGCAACTGGGGGCCAGCGTGCGTTCGCCCTCAATCTCGACCACGCAGGCGCGGCAGTTGCCGTCGGCGCGCAGGCCTTCGGTGTAGCAAAGGCGTGGAATCTCGACGCCATGGCGCTCAGCGGCTTGCAGGATGGTTTCGCCGACGTGCGCCTGCACAGCGCGCCCATCCAGTTCAAATTCGATAGCTGCTGGCGCTTGATCTGCCTGCACTGGCGGTTGATTTGTCTTCAAAACAGCGCTCATTGCGCCGCCTCCTGTACTTCATGCGCGAAGTACTGCTGCACGCAGCGCATGGGGTTGGGCGCCGCCTGCCCCAGGCCGCAGATCGACGCATCGATCATCACCGTGCCCAGGTCGTCCAAAGTGCCCGCATCCCACACCGGCGCTTCCATCAGCTGTGCCGCCTTCACCGTGCCGACGCGGCACGGCGTGCACTGGCCGCAGCTTTCATCGGCGAAGAAACGCATCATGTTCAGCGCCGCGTCGCGCGCCTTGTCGTGCTGGCTGAGCACGATGACGGCCGCGCTGCCGATGAAGCCGCCGTGCGGCTGCAGCGTGTCGAAATCCAGCGGCACGTCGGCCAGCCGCGCGGGAAAGATGCCGCCCGAGGCACCGCCGGGCAGGTAGGCGTACAGCGTGTGGCCGTCCTGCATGCCGCCGCAGTATTCGTCGACCAGCTCGCGCAGCGTGATGCCGGCGGGCGCGAGCTTGACGCCCGGCTCTTTCACGCGCCCGCTGACGCTGAAACTGCGCAGCCCCTTGCGACCGTGGCGGCCGTGCGATGCAAACCACCCCGGGCCGCGCTCCAGGATTTCGCGCACCCAGTACAGCGTCTCGAAGTTGTGCTCCAGCGTCGGGCGGCCGAACAGGCCGACTTCGGCGATGTAGGGCGGGCGCAGGCGCGGCTCGCCGCGCTTGCCTTCGATCGACTCGATCATGGCCGATTCTTCACCGCAGATGTA
>JAGOVZ010000064.1:0-5406 GCA_018060485.1 Ottowia sp.
TGCGCTGGCGGCGGATCTTCGAGCCCGGCGGCAGGCCCAGGATGCGCTCCAGCTCGGCGCCTTCGCGCGGCGTGTCTTGGGCCGTCACGCCGTCGTAGCAGACGCGCGCGCCGAGGGCAGCACGCAGAAAACGTGGTCGCGACATCGATGTCGGGTACGGTCATGCCCAGGTGGTGAATGCCGCGCGGCAGCGGCCCGAAGTCGTCGCGCGCGGGCAGCGGCTGGTCGACGCTGCGGCGGACGTTGGAAGAAGTGGAATCGGTCATGACAAACATGGTGTCACGGCGTGCGTCGGTGTCTGTCGGACATCCTTGATCAGCCGCCGCGCTGGCGCGCACAGCGA
Source organism: Ottowia sp. (assembly GCA_018060485.1). GTDB lineage: Bacteria > Pseudomonadota > Gammaproteobacteria > Burkholderiales > Burkholderiaceae_C > Ottowia. Next base: position 344 of record JAGOVZ010000064.1, read on the forward strand.
TGGTGCGCTCGGCCATCAACCCGGCTGCTGCGCCGCCGCAATTGCCTGCAACTCGCGCATCGCCGTGCGGCGCCATGGCCAGCGCGACGTAGCGTGGCACTTCGGGCTTCACTAGGCGCGCGGCCTGCACGCGGCCGGTTTGCAGTGCGGCGTCGATGGCGCAGGGGCCGAGCAGGGCGGCTCAAGGCCATCGGCCCAGCTCAGCCGCATCCCCCGGCAGCAACCGCTGCGGCACCTGCTGAAAGCGCCAGCCGCCGTCGCGCTCGGCGTCGAACACCCACACGCGATCGAAGCAATCTTCGGGCCATTGCTGCGGCACCTTGGCTTTCGGCGCGATGGCCGTCGCCAGCGCGGGAATGCATTCGTGGTGCCACGAAATCAGCACCACGCTGTCCAGCCCCAGGCAACGCGCGGCCACGTCGGCCTCCTGGCTTTTGGTGAAGCTCTCGTCCACCGTCAAGCCCATGGCGTGCGACAGCGGCACCAGCGTCTGGTGCGGGCGGCGGCTGGTGTCGTCGGTGTGGCTGGAGCCGATCAGGTGCGTGGGCACGGCGATGGCGGCGTGTTCGGGCCGCATGAAGAAGCGGATCAGCGCCCCGGCTCGCTGCCAGCCGCGCACGATGAGCGAGTGTTCGTCGTCCTCGCCGCTCTGGCGCACGCCCTTGAACTGGCCGGGCACCGGCGCTTCGGCGTGGCGGATGATCATGATCTTGTGGGGCATGGTCTTCTGTGCTTGTCGAACAGGTTGAACGCGCGGGCGAAAACTTTGCGGCCACTCTAAACTGGGCTACCGCAAAAGCCCACACGGAGGAAACCGATCATGCCAGCCACCCCAGCGCCCAAGCAGCCCGGCGTTGCCCTCGTCATCGGCGCCGGCGATTCGACCGGCGGCGCCATCGCCAAGCGCTTTGCGCGCGAAGGCTACGTCGCCTGCGTCACGCGCCGCTCGGCCGACAAGCTGCAGCCGCTGGTGGACGAAATCAAGGCGGCCGGCGGCGACGCGCGCGGCTTTGCCAGCGATGCGCGCAAGGAAGAAGATGTGGTGGCGCTCATCGAGCAGATCGAGCGCGAGGTGGGCCCCATCGAGGTGCTGGTGTTCAACATCGGCGCCAACGTGCCGTGCAGCATCCTGGAAGAGACGGCGCGCAAGTATTTCAAGATTTGGGAGATGGCGTGCTTTTCCGGCTTCCTGAACGCGCGCGAAGTGGCCAAGCGGCAGGTGGCGCGCGGGCGCGGCACGATTCTGTTCACCGGCGCCACGGCCGGCACGCGCGGCGCGGCGGGGTTTGCGGCCTTTGCCGGCGCCAAGCACGCGCTGCGCGCACTGGCGCAAAGCATGGCGCGTGAGTTGGGGCCGCGCGGCATCCACGTCGGGCACGTGGTGGTCGATGGCGCCATCGACACCGAGTTCATCCGCACGCAGTTCCCCGAGCGCTATGCGTTGAAAAGCCAGGACGGCATCCTCAACCCCGATCACATCGCCGAGAACTACTGGTACCTGCACAGCCAGCCGCGCGACGCGTGGACGTTCGAGCTGGATCTGCGGCCGTACATGGAAACCTGGTAACTCCATATTTGATAGCTGCTCGCGCTTGATGGACAAGCGCTGGCGGCACTTTTCACATGAATTCCAGAGGATGATCATGACAAGCCAAGTCGAATTCTTCTTTGACGTCGGCAGCCCGGCGTCGTACCTTGCGTGGACGCAACTGCCCAAGCTGTGCGCCGACGCGGGCGCTGAATTGAAGCTGCGCCCCATGCTGCTGGGCGGCGTGTTCCAGGCCACCGGCAATGCATCGCCCGTCACGGTGCCGGCCAAGGGCGCCTACACCTTCATCGACTTCGCGCGGCACGCCAAGCGCTATGGCGTCACGCTGATCCGCAACCCGCATTTCCCGATCAACACACTGATGTTGATGCGCGCCATCACCGGCGCGCAAATGCACGCGTCCGAGCGCGAGGCGGTGCTGATCGACGCCATCTTCAAGGCCATCTGGACCGAGCAGCTGAACATGAACGACCCGGAAGTCGCCTCCGTCGCGCTCGCCAACGCGGGCTTTCCAGCCGGCCTGATCGCATCGTGGATCGGCGACGCGGCCGTGAAGGCGCGCCTGAAGGAAACCACCGACGAAGCCGTCGCACGCGGCGTGTTCGGCGCGCCGACCATGTTCGTTGGCGACGAGATGTTCTTTGGGCAGGATCGGTTGGAGTGGGTGCGGGAGGCGCTGGCGGCCGCGTGAAGGTTCAGGCCTTCTTGGCTGACGCCGACTGCATCTGAATCAGCGCCTTGAGCTGACCGCGCAGCTCGGCCAGCTCTTTTTGCTGCGTCAGCATCACGCCGCGCATTTCGCGCTGCTGGCCAATCAGCTCGGTGACCTGGGCGCGCAGGGTGGTGATGTCGGTCAGGCGGTCCAGGACATCGGTCAGCACGCTCATTTGGCGGCGGCCTTTTGCAGCTTGGCGATCTCGCGCATGAAGGCAGCGTGCTCGCTGGCGTTGTCCTGCAACTCGGCCAACATGGCTTTTAGGTCGCCCTGGGCGCGGCGCGTGCCTTCGTCGAGCACGCGCAGGTCTTCCGTAGTGACGCCAGCAATCGCCGCGTCCACGGCTTCGCGCATCAGCTCGGACACCCTGCGGCCAGACTGCCTGGCCTGCGCGGTCAGCGCCTTCTTCTGCTGCGGCTCCAGATAGACTTGAGTGAGGACCATCGAGGTCATGACAGGCTCCTTATACGGGCGCGCGCCAAGCGGCACGCGATGCATGTCAATATATATCATCATGCATCCCGAATGCAAGACTGAGGTCACAACGGCAGCAGCGCGTGGTCCCCGAAATCCAGCGTCAGTTGCACCGGCACGCGGCACAGCTTGAAGCGTCGCCACGGGCGTGGCAACGAGGTGTCGACCAGCGCGCCCGACAGGTGGCGCTGGCAGCGGGCCAGCTCGGATGCACGCTGCACGCAGCGATACGCCCATGAGCGCGAAATCAGCAGGTGTCGCGGCATGTCAGCCATGTCCTGGTCGAAGTGCTGGATGAGGCGCAGCCAGGCGGCGGCCAGGCTGATGGCGGCGTCGGCTTGCGCCTGCTGCTGATGCTGCGCCTCGGCGGCCAGCAGGTGCGCCAGCGGGTCGCGACCCTCGTCGCTGACCAAGCGGGCCGCAATGGGGTTCCAGCCATCGCAATCGTCTGCGCCAGGCGGGGCGTGGTCGAGTCGAACGCCGGTGCGGATCTTCTTGTCCTGAAATTCGACCAACCGCTTTTAGAGCCGGCCGAGAAGCCTGTCGGCAAGCTCGGGGGCCTCGAAGTCGAGCGCGTTTGGGCTTTGCTCAGCCATCTCGGCCGCCAGCAGGCGCGCCTCGCCAGCGACGTCGGCCTGCGAGAATTCGCCGCGTGTGGCGCCCGAGATGCGAGCGAAGTCGCGTAAATGCTGCTCGCGGCCGACCAACTGCTCGGCCAGCGCCGCCACCGACAGCGGCGCCGAGCCTTCCGCCTTGTTGTTGACGGTGACGTAGGCCAGTTCACCCGCACCCGTGGTGCCAGCGATCACGCGGGCCAGATGGTCGCGCGTTGCTTCATCGGGATCGACCAACTTGTCAAACGGCTCGTACTGCGCCTTGGCGGCCTCGTAGCCAAACGCGCCATGGCGCCGGTGCAGATTCCAGCGGCAGACCAGCGGGCCGGGCCACAGGGCGCGCAGCAGGGGCAGCTGGTCTTCGATGGGCGGCATCTTGGCGTGCAGGCCGAGGCAATAGGTCACTGGGTTGCCGCTGGCCTCACGCGCGGCGCGCAGGGCGCGGGCCAGCAGCGGGGCGTGCGCGGCGCTGAGGAAAGCGGCGTCGCGCACTTCCAGCGCGACCACGCCGTCGGGCGCGGTGGGCGCCAGCCGGGGCAGGGCGGCCAGCAGGGCACCGATGCGGTCGATGAGCGCGGGCACGTCGGTCAGCAACGCGCGCGGCAGCGGGCTGATCTGGAACACCAGTGCGCCCACCTTCTCGGTCAGCCCTTGCAACGCCGGCTGGATGAATTCCTGCACCGCCAGATCGCTGTTCAAAAACGCCGCGTTGGGCGCCATGCCGCGCCCGTCTTCGGCGCGCACCAGGGCGTCGCACACCAGAGCCGGCGCTTTGACAACGAAGCGGAACCCGGGCGGCACCTGCGCGGCGTATTTCGCGTACTGGCTGGCGGTGAGCGGGCGGTAGAACGCGCGATCCAGGCTGACGGTGCCGAGCAGCGGGTGCTGGCCGTAGGCAGACAGCCCTTCCTTCGACAACTTGCTTTCAGCGTGGTCGCCCGCCCACACCAGCCCGGCCCAGCCGGGAAAGTGCCACGACGAGGTGCCCAGCCGAAGGCGCGGCGGCAGGCGGGCGGCCAGTGCGATCAATTCGGGCGAGGGCGGCGCGGGCAGCACGGCGGTGGACCGACGGGCGCGCGGGCGTGGCGGCGGCGACACGGCGGCTGGTTCGTCGGCCAACGGCGAAGCCGGCGCGTCGGCGTCTTCGAACAAGGCGTCCTGAACCGGGGGCGGTGTCGGCATGTTGGTGATCAAAAACAGGTCTGGCGCTTGTCAGGCAAGCGCCGTCAGCTATGACGATGATAGCGCCAAGCGCGCCGGCACGGTGACCACGCCGCGCATGCGCCAGAATCGGGCCAACCCGCATCGCCCCACGCGCAAGGCCCGCCAATCATGTACATGCCGCCCCCCTTCACCAGCCGCGATCCGGCCGTGGCCGCCCGCCTGATGCGCGCGCACCCGTTCGCCAGCCTGGTCACGAGCGACGACGAGGGCGTTCCCTTCGTCACGCACCTGCCGATTCATCTGCAGGATGAGGGCGTGGCGCAAGGCCGCTTCACGCTGCTCGGCCACGTGGCGCGACCCAATCGGCAGTGGCGGCATCTGGACCAGCGCCCGCGCGCATTGGTCACTTTTCTGGGGCCGCACGCCTACATGTCGCCCAGCGTCTATCCCGATCTGGCGCGCGTGCCGACGTGGAGTTATCTGACGGTGCACTGCCAGGTCACGGCGCGCTTGCTCGATCATGAAGACGCGGCCGGCAAAGACGCGC
>JAGOVZ010000064.1:5506-11810 GCA_018060485.1 Ottowia sp.
TGCCCGCCACCGAAGGAGAAGGGTGATGCGCGTGATGGGATTGCTCGGCCTGGTGCTGGCGCTGGTCATCGTCGGCCTGCTGGTCAAGAAGCAGATGGCCGCCACGCGCGCGCCGCTGCCGTCTCTGGCGCCCGCCGCATCGGCGCCCGCCACGGTGCGCGCGCAAAGCCAGCAGGTGCAGCAGCAGGTGAAGGAGGCGATGGACGCCGCCATGCAGCCGCAGCGCGCCATGCCGGACGACGCCAAGTGACCGGCGTTTGAATCAAATTGGCCTCCAGCGCAGGCAGGACAAGCGCGAGCAGCTATAAAACAAAGAGCATCTTGAGCGCCGAAACACCCGTCACCGACGACGCCCACGCCATGCGCCTGGCGCTGGCCGAAGCGCGCGCGGCGGCCGACGCGGGCGAGGTGCCGGTCGGCGCCGTGGTGGTCAAGGACGGCCGCGTCATCGCCACCGGCCGCAACGCGCCGATTGCCGCGCACGACCCAACGGCGCACGCCGAAATCGTGGCGCTGCGCGCGGCGGCTGAAGCCTTAAGCAACTACCGGCTGGACGGCTGCCAGTTGTTCGTCACGCTCGAGCCGTGCGCCATGTGCGCCGGCGCCATGCTGCACTCGCGGCTGGATCGCGTGGTGTTTGGCGCGGCCGACCCCAAGACCGGCGCCGCCGGCTCGGTCGTCAACCTGTTTGCCGATGCGCGCCTGAACCACGGCACGCAAGTCGAAGGCGGCGTGCTGGCCGGGGAGGGCGCGGCGCTGCTGCAAGATTTTTTCAAGCCGCGCCGCATCAACCCCAGCCCGCTGCGCGACGACGCCCTGCGCACGCCCGCCGCTCGCTTTGCCGACCTGCCCGACTACCCGTGGGCGCCGCACTACGTCAGCGATTTGCCCGCGCTGTCCAGCCTGCGCATGCACTATCTGGATGAAGGCCCGCCCGATGCCCCGCGCACCTGGCTCTGCCTGCACGGCAACCCGACGTGGAGCTATCTGTATCGGCACATGATCCCGGTCTTTCTGGCCGCTGGCGACCGCGTGGTGGCACCCGATTTGATCGGCTTCGGCAAAAGCGACAAGCCGAAGAAGGAGGGCGCGCACACGTTCGGCTGGCACCGGCAGGTGCTGCTGGAACTGATCGAGCGGCTGGATCTGCAGCGCGTGATGCTGGTGGTGCAGGACTGGGGCGGCCTGCTCGGCCTGACGCTGCCCATGGCCGCGCCGCAGCGCTACGCCGGCCTGCTGGCGATGAACACGCTGCTCGCCACCGGCGACGCGCCGCTGCCCCCTGGCTTCGTTGACTGGCGCGACTGGTGCGCCAGGAACCCGGCGTTCGACATTGGCCGGCTGATGGCGCGCAGCAACCCGCAATTGAGCGCGGCCGAATGCGTGGCTTACGCGGCGCCGTTTGCCGATGCGGGGCATCGCGCCGGCACGCGAGCCTTCCCGCGCATGGTGCCCGAGGCGATAGACGACGACGGCGCCGCTTTGTCGCGCGCCGCGCGGGACTTCTGGCGCGGTGAATGGTCGGGCCGCAGCCTGATGGCCATCGGGCTGCAAGACCCGGTGCTGGGCGATGCCGTCATGCAAGCCTTGCGCCGCGACATTCGCGGCTGCCCCGAACCGCTGCGCCTGGCGCACGCCGGCCACTTCGTGCCGGAATCGGGGCGTGCGCTGGCCGAGCACGCGGTGATACACTTTTCATAGCTGCCAGAGCACGTCCAACAAGCGCTGGCGCCGTTTTTGACTGTCATGTCCCACATCTACATCTATTCCCCATCCGGCGCGGTGCGCGACCGCGCGGCGTTCCGGCGCGGCGTCAAGCGGCTGCAGGCGCTGGGCCACGAGGTCGAGATCGATCCCGACGCGCTGGCCAGTTTTGAGCGCTTTGCCGGCGACGACGCCACGCGCCTGGCCGCCATCGGCCGCGCCGCTGCCAGCGGTGCCGATGTGGCGCTGATCACGCGTGGCGGCTATGGCATCACGCGGCTGCTGCCCGATCTACCGTACCGCGCGCTGGCCCGCGCCGCCGACAAAGGCACGCGTTTCGTCGGCCTGAGCGATTTCACCGCGCTGCAACTGGCCTTGCTGGCCAAAACCGGCGCCACCACCTGGGCCGGCCCGGCGCTGCTGGAAGGCTTTGGCGCCGCCGATGCCACCGATGCGGGCGAAGGCCACGGCGGTCACGCGACGGCGGGCGGGCCGGACGAGATCATGCTGGCCTGCTTCGACGATCTGGTCAGCGGCGTGGGTGAGGGCACCGGTTGGCGGCTGCCGGCGGTCGATGTGGCGGCGCTGGGTGGTCACACCGGTTCGCTGGCGCACCACGCACCGCTGTGGGGCGGCAATCTGGCGATGGTGGCGTCGCTGGTCGGCGCGCCCTATTTCCCTGAGGTGAAGGGCGGTGTGTTGTTTCTGGAAGACGTGGCCGAACACCCGTATCGCGTCGAGCGCATGCTGGCGCAATTGCTGCACGCCGGCGTGCTGGCGCGGCAAAAGGCCATCGTGCTGGGTCAGTTCACCGAATACAAGCTGACGCCGCACGACCGCGGCTATTCGATGAAGAAGGTCGTCGATTGGCTGCGCGGGCAGTTGCCCCGCACGCCGGTGCTCACCGGCCTGCCTTTTGGTCACGTGCCGACCAAGGTGTTGCTGCCGGTGGGCGCGAAGGTCGATTTGCTGGTGGAAGAGCGCGACGCGCTGGTGCTGTGGGGCCACATGCACTGATGTGATGCGAATGGGCGGCGCTGCCGCCTGGCGCGCTATCAGGTGCGCAACGTGGTCGGGCGCGACATCATGCCCTTGGGCAGCGTGCCCTCGAACAGCACCGACAGGCTGACCATGCGCGTGCGCGCCACCTGCTCACCGTGCAGGCCGGCCAGTGCGCCCATCAGGTCGGCGCGCGCATACCAGAGGGCGAGGGCGTCGCCGCCAAAGCGGATGCGGCGGGCCACGTGGGGGTATTGCTGAGCGCCGGCGTCGCCCAGCATGTCAAGCATCGCCGTGCGGATGTCGTCCACGCGGTGCGCCAGACGCGCTTGGGCTGGCTCGTGCCGAGACAAGCGCCCGTACAGCGCGCTCAATCCTTCATGCTTCAACCATCTCATCTGTTTGTCACAAATAAGTTGCGGCTTATAACCATTGGTAACCATCATAATCGGGTACTTACGCAAACGGTAGGCGCACGAGTCGCGCACAAGACATTGCCGTGAAAAACAACGCATACATTGAAAAACACGCGGTCTGTCGTGGCGCAGCGGCCGGGCGGTGCTACGATTTTTGATGGCAAAGCGTGTATCAGGGATAGCGGGACGGCTTGGGACAGCGTCCTGACGATGTGTCAACAGAACAACAATTCAGCAGTCAATGAGTTCGTCAGTCACCATGGTCTTCATCGACCTCGCAGGCAGCACCGCTGCCTATGCCGCACTGGGCAATGCGCAGGTGGCCGACGTGATCGCCAAGGTGACGCAGTGGATCGGCCGGGTGTGCGAAGCGCATGGCGGGCGAACCGTCAAGTTTCTGGGCGACGGCGTACTGGCGCAGTTTCCGCATGGCGCCGACGCCGTGGAGGCCGCCGTGTTCATGCAGCTGAACCATTCGGAACGGCTGGAAAAGTGGCCGGAGCCGCTGCGCATGGGCCTCAAGATCGGCATGGCCCGGGGCAGCGTGGTGCAAATGGCCGATGACGTCTACGGCGACCCCGTCAACCTGGCGGCCCGCCTGTCCGACATGGCGGGCGCGCAGACCATCTGGGCCGATGAATCGGTCGTCGTGCAGTTGCGCGAGGGGCGCGAACCGTCTTCGCGCGAGACACACGTCGATGGCGATCGCGCGGCAATTGAAGGTGCGCGCTACCGGTCGCTGGGCATGATGCGGGTGCGCGGCCTGTCCCAGCCGCACTCGGTGTTCCAGATCGAATGGAGCGGGGATGTTTCGACCGATCTGATGACGGTGCGCGGCGCCTTGCACGACATCGAAGCCAGCGCCGGCCCGGTCGGCGGCAGCATCGCGCTGGCCTGGCTGGGCAATTCGAAGGTCTACACGCTGGACGATTTGCCGTTTTCCATCGGCCGCATCCCCGACAGCGGCTTTGTGGTCAGTGACCAGCGCGTTTCACGCAGCCATGCCCGCATCGAGTTCATCAACGGCGCCTTCGTGCTGAGCGACCTCAGCAGCTTCGGGACCTGGGTTCGGTTTGCCGACAACCCGGGCGAGGTGCAGCTGCGTCGCAATCAATGCGTGCTGCATTCCACCGGCGAGATCGCGCTGGGCGCGTCCTTCAGCGATTTCAGCGCCGCCGTGGTGGCGTTCAGCGTCGGCGCGACGGAAGGAGCGGGCCGCAGTTCGTCGTCGACGCGGTCGCTGTTCAACGATTAGCGGCAGAGTCGGCGAGGTCGGTGGTTCAAGACGAGACAAGGATTCATACGCTTGATTATTAACATAATGCACATCGTATGAAGTCATAGATCATCCCAATGCGGTCGTCGGGTCGACCCCAGCGAGCTTGGCAACCAACCATCAAGGAGACTTTCGTTGCGAGGACGCGCGCTGACGCCAGCAACCAACAATCTGAACTTCATCGTCTGGCGTTTGCGCACTGGCCGCCCGAGTTTGCCTGTCCGCAGGTCATGGCTGCGACGTGCGCGGCTCCTGCTGAACCAGGTCGATTGGCTGACACCCGCCGAGCGGCATGAAATCAGCTGTGTCTGGTCGCAGCCAGATTGCCACCTCATCGACAGCCCGGCGCTGCGCAGATGGCTGCTGGGTGCCAAAGACGGCGCCGCTTTTGCACCACCTTTGGAAGGATTGCGGCCGGCACGCCAGTTCATGCGAGCCGCGTTCTGGCCCAACGGCCAACCCAAGAGAGGCCGCCTGACAGCGCCGGCCGCCCACGACGCGGTGTGGCCACCGACTGATGCGAAGGCTCCGGCTGCCGACTCACCAACGCCCACGTTCCGCCGGCGGACGCGATTGCGCCTTGTAGCGCTCGGCCTGTGTCAGCAATTCGACCGCGTCGCGGCGCTCGGCGCGGCGGGCGAAATCCATGGCGGTCATCTGCTTCTGGTTGCGCATGGCGATGTCGGCGCCTGCTTCAACAAGCAGCTTGACCGCTTCCGGCGATCCGTAGGACGCCGCCATCATCAGCGGCGTGGTGCCGTTGGGCGATTGCGCGTCGATGAAAGCGTGTTCTTCCAGCAGCAGGCGGATCATGTCCAGATGCCCGCTGGTGGCGGCGTAGTGCAGGGGCGTCCAGCCGGGCTTGTTGACGTCGGCGCCCTTGGCGATCAGGCGCTTGGCCAGGTCAAGCTCGCCCTTGAGCGCGGCCATCATCAGCGGGCTTTCATCGCTGGCGTTGCGGTCCTCGGGCTTCAGGCGCGGCGAGTCGATCAGCACGCGCGCCACTTTCAGCGAACCCTCCTGCAGCGCCATGTACAGGCCGGGCGCGCCTTTTTCGTTGCGCGTGTTGGGATCGAAGCCGCGCGACAGCATGCTGCGCACGGCGCTGTCGTTGTCCTGCTTGATGGCGCGCTCGAAGGCGCCGCGGTCATCGGCCACCGCAACGGACGCCAACAGCGCCAGCGCAGCGGCCAGCAAGGCTTGAAGAAATTTGGTCATGACGCAACCCTTTTGAACAGACGGGTGAAATTGGCACTGGTCAGCTCGCCGATGTGCTCGGCGCTGGTGCCGCGCAGCTCGGCCAGGCGCGCCGCCACGTGCGGCACATAGGCCGGCGTGTTGATCTTGCCGCGGTACGGCACCGGCGCCAGGTAAGGCGAATCGGTTTCGATCAGCAACCGGTCGCACGGAATCAGCGTGGCGACTTCGTGCAATTCGCGCGCATTCTTGAAGGTGACGATGCCCGACAGCGACACGTAAAAGCCCAGATCGAGCGCGGCGCGCGCCACTTCGCGCGTCTCGGTAAAGCAATGAAACACGCCCCCAGCGCTGCCCGCGCCGCCCTGCTCGCCCTCCTCGCGCAGGATCGCCAGCGTGTCGTCGGACGCCGCGCGGGTGTGGATAACCAACGGCACGCCCACCTGCCGCGCGGCGCGGATGTGGGTGCGAAAGCGCTCGCGTTGCCATTCCATGTCGGCGATGCCGCGGCCGCCCTTGCGCTCTTCCATCTGGTAGTAGTCGAGGCCCGTTTCGCCGATGGCCACCACCTTGGGCATTTGCGTCGCGGCCACCAGTTCATCGACGCTCGGCTCGTGCACGTTTTCGCTGTCGGGGTGCACGCCGGCCGTGGCCCAGAAGTTGTCGTAGCGCGCGGCCAGCGCCTGCACCGACGGAAACTCCTCCATCGTGG